>NZ_JABAIW010000077.1:0-17239 GCF_014231265.1 Clostridium sp. DJ247
CTTTTTTTGCTTCAATCAAAAGAGAGCATTTAGGGTCCGCACCTAGTTTTTCTGCTTCCTCCCTTGAATATATATTCTCAATACATTCTTCTTTCTCATTAAAATTTTGAAGTAATTTTTTTATTTGTTCAATTAAGCTCTCTTCTTTTATATATACATAAGCGGAACCATCACAGGTTTTAACTATAGCTTTGTAATCCACAATACTTGTACTCTTTACATTAATATATCCTTTTTCTTTTAATAAAACATTTAGGTTAATTATCTTATCTTCGTCAAAGCTGCTGTGATCTCCTAAAACCACCAGAGTACTTTTTTCATATATACCCTTATTTTTTATGGCATTAATTATGCCGCCCAACCTTTTGTCATGTCTCTCTAAAGCAGCCTTTGCCTCTTCAGAATAGAAACCATGATGATGCCTCATGGTGTCCAAATCTGTATAATGAACCAAGGTAAGCTCTGCGTCTTTTTCTTCTATAGTGTTCAGCAAGCTTGCATGTGTAAAATCATCTAAATTAGGCTGTTCCAAACCTTTTCTTAAATATCCAAATTTCTTATTTAATATGTATTGATACATTGGGCTTCCATTTATCAAAGATACAAGAATTTGATTCTGCCAGGGTCTGTTAGCAAATATTTCAGGTAAATTATACTGAATTCTTGATTTCGCTGTAACTGGCCACAGCAAAGCTGCTACCTTCATGCCTTTATCTATAGCTAAATCATAAAGTGTCTCTCCCCTCACATATTTTCTCTCCCAATACCAGTCAGGAGATTTTCGGTTTATCTGCAGCAGAGTATTATTAATTATTCCGTGATTCTTAGGATATTTTCCTGTAACTATAGTAGCATGAGCAGGGTAGGTAAGGCTTGGATAAACACTGTAAACCTGTTTTGAATATGCGGCTTCTTCAAGATAACTTTTGAAATTAGGTAGGGTTGAAATGTAATCAAAGTCTAACGTGGACAGACCATCAAAGGATACTACATACAAATATTCGGTTAATCTTTCCATCTTTCATCCACTTCCTATAATTATTTATTCACTTTATAATAACATTATTTCCCAAAATTCTGTGTAAATTATGTGTAAATTTTATATCATAGGAATACAATAAATGAAAAACTAGGTATATTTATCAAGTTATCACCAAGTAACATTAACATCCGATATCTCTCTTTTGTTATTTATTTTGCAATATAAATACTTTAGCAACTTACAATGTAGGTATAGTAGCCGTGATTATTGGGACTCTACTGTTAAAATTCGTACTTCAAAATGATGGCAATATGTGAGGAGTTAGGTATGAATTACTTAGTTGTAAACTCTTGTTATAATAGTACTTGGATGAGTTTTTAGACTAATTATAAGGAATAACAAGTAAAAGCTCCAGCTTAAAAAAACTAAGCTGGAGTTACCATTTATCTAAACACCAGTGGCCAGGTAAAGTCATCCTTCATCTTTTTCCAAGTTACTTACCTTCACTTTGTGAATATACTATCTCGTATAAATAATCTATAAAATTTTATCCGATGACTACCCGCTCTAATACTCCCATTTTATATGAAACTCATCCTCTTATTATTTCTAAGGAATCTAAATCTGCATTTTTTATTTTTTTCTTCATTTTCAGATTTCAGACCCTATAGTGAGAGGGCACCTCGAACTGGCTATTCACATTAAATTCAAGTTGGATATTATTGAAATTATAGATATAGAAATAAGTTGAAATTTAATTAGAATTTTATACACATTTTCTTAAATTGATTCATACATTGTAAATGAGTAAAAAGTTATTTCTAAAGGAGACATAACAATATATATTATCCTTGTAGGTTCTTTCAATCAGTCTATATTACACATTCAAATTTAATCAAATCTTATTTAGGACAATATGTGAGAACTTCTATTGCAGGTTCTGGGCAGGTAGTTGCTCAAATATTAAATTTTGATGATGCAACAGGAACTATTGGATTAAATGTTTGCACACCACAGGGAGAAAAATATATGCAAGTATATTTTCAAGATATGTATGGCATTGAACCTTATGAAGATCCAATTTTATCAACAACTGCAGTGCTTACTAAAAAACAATCTATGAATATAGCACGACAAACACAAAATTCCGCATGGACTCGTGAGCAGGCAATGCAAATTAAGGTAACACCAGATAATATAGCTCCGCCTATACATCTAGGTGAATTTTTTCAAACTTCACCAGATTTATGGTTATGGGACACCTGGCCACTAACTAATAGAGATGGGTCTGTTACTGTTATTAATGGATGGAAAGTTGTCTTTTCTTTGTCAGCACCAAGAAGTGTAGGACCAGAACAACGACATGATATTGCAGCAATTAGTTATTTTTATTCTAGAGATGGATTTAACTGGATTGAGGGAGGACTGGTATTTCCACTTGAATTAGGTAGAGGATCTAGGCAATGGGCAGGATCGGCCCTGTATGAAGACGGAAAACTATATCTTTTTTATACAGCAACTGGACGAAAAGGAGAACCAAACCTTACCTTTGAGCAGCGTATTGTTTTAGCTGTAGCTGAAGTAGAAGCTACTTTAGAAGGTGTTCGTTTTACAGATTGGGGTCCACATGAAGTAATTTTAGAAGCCGACGGTGAATTATATCAAACTATGGAGCAAGCAGATGGACCTATTATTTATGCATTCCGTGATCCTTGGTTTTGGTTAGATCCTAATGATGGAACTGAATATCTTCTTTTTGAAGGAAATACACCAGGTCCAAGCGCTGTTAAAACATGCTTACCTCCTGAAGCAAGATTTTATAGTGGATCTATTGGCATTGCAAGGCGTAATGGCAAGGATCGAACCCAATGGGAGCTACTTCCTCATATCTTTGATGCAGAATGTGTAAATCAGCAGTTGGAACGTCCGCATCTTGTTTATAAGGACAACAAATATTATTTGTTTACTGTTACTCATAGGTTTACATTTGCTCCTGGAGTAACTGGACCAGATGGTTTATACGGCTTTGTTTCTGATAGGCTTATGGGAGGTTATGTGCCACTGGATAACGGTGGACTGGTGGTAGCAAATCCAATAAATGAAGAATTGCAAGCTTATTCTTGGTTTGTACTATCAAATGAAACTGTACTTAGCTTTATTAACTGGGTTGATACTGGTGGAATTGACCCTAGAAGAGAAAGTTTAGAATTTCAATTTCAGCACTTTGGTGGGGCCTATGCACCAACATTACAAATTTCTTTAAAAAGAACCCACTCCAAAATTATTAGAGTACTGGAGCAAGGACTTGTAATTGCAGGGGATTACGAAGAATGGCAAAGATTTGGAAGGGGGATATAAATGGCTTCACATTGGACCAGAGATCAAACAAGAAATATTAAAATTACATTAGATAATGAAGCCCCTGAAATTCAATTTCCAGTGCACCGAACTGCAGAAGATTTGTGGATTTGGGACACTTGGCCATTACTTAATGAAGACGGCTCTGTTTCTGTTGCTAATACACCGGGAACTGCGGAGCAAAGAGAATGTGAACCAGTTGAAGCCAGAGCTTTTAGCGTCGCAGTGGGTTTAGCAGTTGCTACTAAACCAGATTTAACTGAGTGGAGATTTCTACCTCATATTTTGGATGCAGATTGTGTGAACCAAGAGTTAAGCGTCCTCACTTTGTTTTCAAAGATAATCTATATTATTTATTTATTGATACTCACGTATCAAAATTTGCACCAGGGGTAACTGGTCCAGATGGTTTGTATGGGTTTGTTTCCAATTCACTTACAGGAAATTATACTCCACTAAATAATGGTGGGTTAGTGGTAACAAATCCTATTTCTGATGCTTTTCAAGCCTACTCCTGGGTGGTATTACAAAATGCAACTATTATTAGCTTTATTAATTTCTTCGACCTAGGTGGACTTACTGAAGTGGATATTGGCAGTAGACCTGAAAGTTTTCAGTTTTCTCACTTTAGTGGAACCTTAGCTCCAACATTACAAATTAGCATTAGTGGAGATCGTACAAAACTTATCAATAGAAATTTAGAGGAGGGCGTGGTAATAGCAGGAGGTTATGATGAATGGAGAATGAAACATGCATTAGGAAGTGGTGATTAAACTACAATTTTTAATTACTTCGTTACCTTTTATAATAAATTGCTTCTGAACCTCCTGCATAAGGTAAACAAAATAAAATCATTTTATTCTCCTTTCATTACCGAACTCATAAATCTATAAATCAAATTATTTTGAGATATTATATCAACTTCACTTGTAAAAATATTATCAACTGAACATACTGACATTTTATAATCCGAGTCAAAATTAAACTCTTTAAAATAGCAATCTTTTAACTTATTAGATGTAAACACCTTAATGTTTTCATAATCATTTATATCAATGCTAAATGATTTTAAAGGAATTGATAGCCCTCTTCCATCAGCTTTAACATAACTCTCTTTCAAAGTCCATATACGATAAAAATTATTTAACTGCTCATTTAAACTGCTGTTAAATATAAACTTACATTCTTTTTCAGTATAAAATCTTTTGGATAAATCGCTATATTCTATAGGCTGAATTTTTTCAATATCAATCCCAATGGGTTTATCATCATCAGCACATACTACCCAATCTCCAGAATGGGATATATTAAAATGAAAGTTTTTAAAACTTTTCAAATAAGGTTTTCCATATTCATTTTTTATAATACAAATTTTATCATTTGGCATATTTAACTCTTCATGAATAATAGTTCTTATTAAAATTTCTGATATTAATGCTCTATATTTATCATTGTTATTCATAAATCTATAAATTTTATTTCTTTTATCTTGGCTTATGAATTTTATTAAAACATTAAATAAATGGTTACTAATTTCAATACACTTTAAAGCGTAAATTTTCATATAATACCACCTTAATCCAAAATCTTAATTCATATATTATCACTTGGATAGCATAATTCCAATAGTTTGATCACAAAATATTACATTATAGTAACAAAATTCACATTTTCCTTTACTCCAAGAAAATCCATAATCTTTTTGTTATCTTGTGCAGCGAATACAAAAAATCCGCTGAATAATGTTCCAAGATCTAAAGCATTAGTCATAAGTTCCATATTTGAAGAAGCTAATGCACCATTTACTTCTGAATTAGCTGTAACTACTATTACTACTGGAGCATTAAAGAATAGTTTATCATTTTCGTTAGGATTTACTTTAAACTCTTCATGCATTTTTATCCACATCTCTGCGTATCTTTTAAATACCATAATATCATTTATTTTAAAAAGGTATTTACCTACTATGATCTTATATATAAAGTAATTAGTAAATTATGAGGATTACACGAAGTGCTTTAACCCCATTTCAACTTTCTTCTTTATGGTATTACTTTAATCCTGAAGAGATACTTCATATTAAAAGCCTTGCTATATAGAATACCCAATTTTGCATATATAATCTACTAGAACGTACACAGTCAAATATATTATCAGTAAAACTTAAATCTAGATAAGGAGGCACATTTATGAATCGAGAAACATACATATATTATTAGGAAAACTTAAATCTAGATAAGGAGACACATTTATGAGCCGAGAAACATACAGACAGATTCCCTATTACGGACAATCTTCATTTTATTGTCCCTATTGTTACCCAACAACCCTTCCAAGATCCTGGAGAATGTCCGATGTAGTATTATGTCCCGCTGATAGGCCCTGCATACGTGCTGTCTACAACGAGGGTACCAACTTGGTCGTCGAGTGGAATGACACCGAGGCTCGCACTCACTACAATTTTCGTTGGAGCCGCCCAGGCAGGCAGGTCGAACAAGTTGAAGTACGCGGTGGCAGAGGCGGAAGATTCACCCTGAGAAATTTCTGGCGCAATACCCGCTACACGTTTGCTGTACAGGGATGTAATAGACCACTTATCGGTAGATCCACGTGCACCCCCTGGTACGACTTGACGGTGACCACCTGCGGATCTCTCTCGAACCCATGTAGGTAACAAGCATACAGTGCGTATTAGCAAAGCTAGCTAATCCAGCAACAGATGATACTTACTTCGAATGGGCACAATAAGCCAAGTTGCTGGAGGCTTGCGACGTTTGACAGACGAACAAGTTCTCGCTATGGCACGAAACATCATTCGCTCCCTTCGTCGCAACATCGTAAATAACAATGTTCCTATTCAATTCCAACAGAGACTTATCCCTATAAAGGATTTCACATTAAAGTCTGTCCTGCTACTGTATATCCTGTGCCAGTTGTTTCAGTTTTTACTACATCTGTTAAATATAAGGCGTATCTTGGTTTATTGTAAGTTATTATAAATAACGTCTCCAATATATTTATAACCTTTGTCACTAGGATGGGCAGTATTTGTTCCACTACCTCCCGAATAATCGTTAATTGCCATTCCAAATAACCCCATTTTTTGTGCGACAGTATAATCTTTGAGATACGCTTTGTAAATATCTATAATTCCCGTATTATAAGTATCTGCTATTTCATACATTGATGTTACATAAGCAGGCCAATTTGTTGTCCATGAATCAGCAGGTTTTTGATTTGGCACTAAGCATACATTACTACCTCTTCCTTGCCAATAGGTTACTAAACTTATCATACTTGCTTTATAGTCTTCAACAGAAACACCGCGTCCTGCTTCATTAATGCCAAAAGACAAAAGTACTAAATCTGGCTCTGGTAAGGCATCCCAACTTTTTTTTGTGGAAGTTGTATTAAAATAACTTGCCGTTTTACTAGAAATTGCTATTTTATCTACTTCAATTCCTGTTGTATTTGATGAAGCAATTGCACCTTCTATAAAAATACTTGATGTTGTATCAGGGGTTATTACTAATGTATGCGTAGTGTTACTTAGACCAGAATAAGAAACTTTATGTGAGAAACTTACTGCTTCATCTAAACAACTTATAGTGCCTACTTCTGTGCCATCTATTGTTACTGTAGCTGTACCGCCATCTGTTGCCTTAGCATATAATAAATCTAAATCTGTTCCAGTGAAAGTTAAAGTTGCAAATGAAGTATTTTTAGCAGAAGTTCCAAAACAACCACCAAAACCACCAACATTAGAAATGGAATCTCTAGAAGCACCAGAAACACTCCAACCATTTCCTAATGTCCATCTCCTTTTAGTACCAGAAGGTAAAGCGCCTTCGTAGATACTAATAAAACCTTCTCCTGCATTCCCATATTGATTTTGTAAGGATGATTTCATTACACCAACCCAAGAGTTGTTTACCTCATCACTGGAATATTCTCCTCTTGTATTAGACTCACCTATACAATATATTTTTACTTTTTGGGTACTTGTATTTTTCAATGCATTTTTATATTTTGATAAACCCACATCTATATTATACCCATAGTTTTTATAGGGTGATTGCTCTTCACTTGCTTTCAATGGTGGTTTAACGTTGTTTGATAAATTAATTTTCTTTGATGAACTTACCAAAAGCATCACACAAGATACAGCTACAGCAGAAATAATTCTTAATAATCTTTCTCCCATGTTCATACCCCTTTATAGATTTTTTAATGCTTTCCTTTCTCGTCTGTTTTGGATTCTTTAAGCTTCGTATATTTTAATATGTGTAAAAATCGTACATTACATACATTACAAAGAATGGTTTGTCTACTTATTTATTGAAAATAGAATTAATTAAATCTTATCTATCATATCCAGACACTTCCCTGTACCAAGAGCAACACACTCAAGAGGGGATTCTGCAATATATGTAGGTATATGTATTTCACTATTTATAAATTTATCTAAGCCTTTTAGAAGTGCTCCACCACCTGAAAGCGTTATACCCTTGTCCATTATATCTGCTGCAAGTTCTGGCGGGATTTCTTCAATGGCATTTTTAATAGCTTCAATTACCAAAGCTACCGGCTCTTTCAAAACTTCTCGTATTTGACTCTCTGTAATAGTAACAGCCCTTGGAAGCCCAGTGACTAAATCTATTCCTCTTATTTCCATAACTCTTTCTTCTGTATCCTCATCTATATAAACAGAACCCAGTTCAATTTTAACATTTTCTGCTGTTCTTTCTCCTATCATGAGATTAAACTCTCTTTTTACATAGTCAATAATGGTCTCGTCTAACTTATCTCCTGCAACTTTTGAAGTTTTGCTTGTAACAATTCCATGAAGAGAGATAACTGCTACTTCAGTAGTACCTCCACCTATATCAACAATCATACTACCAACTGGTTCATTTACTGGTAGACCTGCCCCAATAGCTGCAGCTACAGGTTCCTCTATTAGTATAACCTTACGTGTTCCTACTTGATTTATTGCCTCATTGATTGATCTCTTTTCAACCTCAGTAATTCCTGAAGGATGGGAAACTACGATTCTAGAATTTTTTGAAGAACCTTTGCCAGTAACCTTTTCAATAAACTTTTTAAGCATCTGTTCAGTTAGGTCAAAGTTAGCAATTACACCATCCTTTAATGGTCTAATGGTAACAATATCTTCTGGAGTTCTGCCTATCATATTCTTAGCATCTAAACCAACCGCTAAAACCTGTCTATTTTTAGTATTTATAGCTACCACCGAAGGCTCTCTTAATAAAACGCCTTTTCCTTTTACATATAATAAGGTGTTTGATGTTCCTAAATCTATTCCTATATCCTTAGACGTTATAAAAAATCTCATCTAAATTTCTCCTTTCAAATTTTCAATATATCTTTTTTAGATAATATTGAGGATAATGTACGGAAAAGCAGACTTCTATTTTTATAAAGCCTCCCTATATTACTTTTTATCCAACAACTATCACTTTTTATTTTTTTCATATTTTAAAATCAACTGTACATTGTATTTTTCAACATCATTTAGTTCTTCATCGTTGCTCTTAATATTTGAATTAGGCTTATACCATGATTTACTATTAAAATAACTTTTATATGGCTCTGTTTCAAAAACATATCCATGTATTGCAAAAATTTCATTCCTAGCTAGAGCTAGATTTTCCTTACTTAAAGAAGATAAATCTGAATCTAAAAGTTTTTTATCTGCACTGTTAGGGAATATGTAATCATCACTGGAATTTATTCTACTTGTAACATTATTTGTGCTGTTATCCGCCTTACTACCATCAAATTGATTTTTATCTGTAGGTGCAGCAGTACTATCATTGGAAGCATTATTTGTTTTTGGTATTAATTTAGAATATGTATTAGCTTTTTTTGCATTACTAGCAGATAATATTGAGAAGCATATATAATACGATCCAAATCCCAATGATAAAATTATTAAGCCTCCTAAAGCACCAATAATAATAGGATTATAAAACTTTTTGCTTATAGCAGTTTTTTTAGAAATATTCAGAACAGCTTGTCTATCTATATTATTACGTTTACTTAAATTTACTTTTTGTATGTTGTTCATTAAATCATTTTTATATTGTTTAACGCCACATTTATGACAAAAAATAGCCTCGTTTACTAATATAGACCCACATTTACTGCAATAACTCATAGTAACATCATCTCCTTAACTACAAAATAGTATAATTCTTTAAGTTTTTAGCATATCATCTAGACAATATATTTTTTCACCATTATAAATAAACTGAACTTTAAATTCAACAAATTTATTTTTTTTAAGTACCCCCTAAAAAACAGAGTACATATCGTAGATATCTCTGAAAACAACATGACTTAAAGATCATTCTGGCTTCTGGTGATGACAAAAAAGCTGAAGCTCTTGCAGATATAGCAGAAGAAAGACTTGGCGAAAGTGAAGTAATGAATGGTAAAGGTAAAGCAAATGTACTCTATAGAAGTTCTAAAAAAATATAGAAAATAAAGTTTCTGGAAATGCAAAAGAAACTATAGCACAAGTTATAGAAATGAAAACAAGCAAGAAAGAAGCAATAGCTGCAGTTATTAAAGAAATACAACCATTACTTCAAGATAAAAAAGATCAGTAGAACTTAATCCTGGGACTTATTATATAAAAACATTTAACAACTTGTGAACACTTGAATATTAGTAGCCCAAATTTTTTAATATATCTTTTCGAAGTCTATACTGATTTCTATATATTTTTGAATTATTGCTGTTTGGAGTATATGTATTAATGATTTTCAAATTTCTAATGTGATTGCCTCACTTTTCATAACATCTGCTTTAATTTGATTCCTAATATAGCAAGCTGTTCATCAGACCATTCCTTTTGGTATACACGGTATCCAAGACCCCAGCCAGACATTGTTCCCCAGTCAACAAAAGCATCACTGCTGTCTAAGCCTGCAAGATTCAGCAGAATATAAGGAGCATTGTGAACAAATTTTTTGCCTCTTTCCTGAAAATCTTTATTATTTGCTAACAGCCATCTTGCATGTAGTGCGGGGAACATACAGCTGGGATCAGCATTCCCCGTTTCTTTTCCCCAAATATCCAGATCCAATTTTTTAAGTGTTTCAGCGTCACTCTGTGTTCTTGAATCTAATTTGATGAAAAATAGATTTGCTACTAACTAATAATAGTCTGTATAATTATTAAAGAAGCAAATCTTAACTATAGATTGCTACAAAATTAATAATTGAGGGTGATATTAATGAAAAATAACAAAATAACCAAGCTCACTGTCTTAGCAGAAACTAAATATTTAAGTCTTTTTGATGCTGAATACAAAAATAAAAAAGGAACTACAAAGCACTGGACTGTTGCTTCAAGAAAATGCTATGAAACTTTAAAGGGTCAATATTTCCAAGGTAAGGAAGAAAATATGGATGCAGTTATTATAGCTGCTGTTCATAAAGAGAGTGAAAAACTGGCACTAATAAAACAATTCAGAATTCCTTTAAATGATTTTATTTATGAACTTCCAGCAGGTCTCATAGACAATAATGAAAGCATTGAAACTGCTGTGGCTAGGGAGTTAAAAGAAGAAACCGGACTCTCCCTTTTAGAAATTGACAGAGAAAAGACAAAAAAAGGAGTTTATGTTTCAGCCGGAATGACAGATGAATCTGTGGCTTTGGTATACTGCACCTGTGCAGGTGAAATAACAAATGAATATCTAGAAGATGATGAAGACATCGAAGCTATATTAGTTTCCCGTAGTGAGGCAGAAGAATTACTAAAAGAAGACGTAAAAATGGATATAAAAGCTTATATGGCACTTCAAAGTTTTATTAATTCCTAGTAAACCTTCGATTTAAAATCAATAAAAAACGTACTCAATAAATCAGTACGTTTTTTTAATTACTTCTGGTTGTTGTTTCCAATATATTCTTTGTCATATTATTCTCCAATTGATGGTAGGAGACTTTCACTCTATTAGATTTTTAGCCTTGACAGCTGTTCTTGCCCTTTGCTTGCTACACGGTAAGACCCTATCTATTTATTTGTTGGTCTTTATAAGAAACTTCAAAATATTTTGTAACTCCTTTAAAATCAAGCTCTAATATGTTATAGTAAGTTTAAATTGTATAATTGGATTCCATACTTTATTAAACTAATGACAAAATGGAGGAATTATTTTGAATATCATTGAAAAATTTCTAGCTCACTATACAAAGGAATTTGATTTTTACAGGGAAGCCTCAAGAATATGTGCTCAGATTTGTGAAACCAATATGGAGCAAATTGGTATAAGAGCCATTGTAACAAATCGTGCTAAAAAAATAGAAAGACTTAGAAATAAATTAGAAAAGCGAAATTCTGAAAAAAATTATGATTCCTTTGAGGATATAAACGAAGATATCGTGGATTTTTCTGGTGTACGTATTGCACTTTATTTCCCTGGTGACTTAAACAAAGTTCAGCAGTTTATAGAATCAAATTTTGATATAAAAGAATGTAAGTCATTTCCTGAATCTCAACAATTTCAACAATCTCAAAAGAAAGATTATAAAAAACGTTTTTCAGGTTACTGGGCAACTCATTATAGAGTTTATCTTAAATCCAAGGATTTACCTGGTGAGTTAAAGAAATATTCCCAGGCATTAATTGAGATTCAAATTGCTTCTGCGCTGATGCTGGCATGGGCTGAAGTAGAACATGATTTAATTTATAAACCTTTTAGTGGAGAGTTATCTTATGAAGAATATCAGATATTAGATGAATTAAACGGGTTGGTTTTAGCCGGCGAAATTGCTCTTGAAAGACTTCAAAAAGCCGTGAAAAATAGAGTAAGTCAAGTTGGAAAAGAATTTAACAATCATTATGAACTAGCCATGTTTCTTTATAATAATTTAGGGTCAGTAACTGAAAAAGCTCAAAGTGAAATTGTTCTAGGCCGCGTAGACCTGCTATTTAATTGTTTAAAATCCTCTAAGTTTAATAAGCCTGAGTATTTAAAAGAATTCCTGGTAGAAATTGATTCGGCTACAAAAAATCGATCTATTGTGGATCAGATTATAGATAAGATAAGGGATCTAAATCCCACCCTTTATGAAAGTTACTTAAATGTAAAGCAGCATGAAGAATTAAAGTATCAATTGGAAACTCTTCAGATTAACCGTGAAAATGGCAACAGACAAGGGGAAGCAAATACCTTGGCAAACATAGGTTTTATATATAGTACAAAAGGAAATCAAGATGAAGCTATTAAATACTTCACACAAGCTGTACAGATTAATAATGAAATTGGCGGCAGACAGGGAGAAGCAAATCAGCTTTTAAACCTTGGTGCCACTTATAGATTGAAAGGTGACCTAGAAAAAGCTCTACTATTTTCTAATCAAGCAGTGGAAATACATAAACAAATCAAATATAAACAAGGTCAAGCTAATGCACTAGGTATGATAGGAAATATCTACTGCGATAAGAAAAACTTTACTAAAGCTTTAGAATACTATAACTATGCCCTTGAAATCTATAGAGAAACAGGTTATCAGATAGGTGAAACCATTCAGCTTAATAATATAGGTGGGGTATTTAAAGAGCAAAAGGATATGAACCAAGCGCTGAAATATTATAATGAAGCAATTGCTATTTGCAAAGAAAGTGATTACAAGCAGGGAGAGGTAGATACACTATATAACCTTGGCAGTCTTTATCATGAAAATGGAATTTTAGAGGAAGCACAAGTGTATTATGAAAGAGCCCTTCAATTACAAGAAAATACAGTTAATCAAAAGTGCAGAGCGAATATATTCATAAGTCTTGGAAATATTTATGTAGCTAGAGAAGAAGAAAGTGAAGCACTTAAATATTATGAAGAAGCACTAAAGATTTGTAATGATATTGAGTTCAAAGCTGGAAAGGACTTAGTGGTGGAAAAACTTAAAATGTTAAATATGCCAGAATCCTGACTTAGAGAGCCTATAATAATTTTGCGCAAACTAAATAAAAAGCACTCTTTAAAAGGATTGTCTCTTTATATTCAATTTGTGTATTAACAGGTAGTCTAAATTAAAGTTAAAATTGGACTACCTATTTTTAGTATGTGTATATCAACATTTTAGTCTAACATAGCCTATTTAAAATAAACAAAATTTTAATATAAAAAAGATGAAGTATAAAGCACACTTCATCTTAAATTACATTTCTTTATGAATTAACATCCAAGCTTTTATAAAATCTTTTTGTCTCTTATTCAATTTTCCTTTAAGTAATTTTCCACTTGCAATTGAAACTGAAGCTTTATTGCCATCTGTTAATATTACATGAAAATGCGGTTCCTTATGTTTTTGAGTATCCATAAGGTGTGTTGATATAATGAATTGTGAGGCCTGGTATTTATCTATTTACTCTCATTTCCTCCACACTTACATTAGGATTTTTATATCTTCCTTTTCTTTCCGTTTCTTTACCATATTGAACAGCTCTAACTGGACAAAAATGAATGCAAGCTAGGCATAGAGAACAGATTTTTCCCCACTTAGGTTTTTCTTCAATCTTTATGTTATTGCAATTACATACACTTTGGCAAATACCACAGCCTGTACAGTTATCATTTGCATAAAACTTTTTTGTGTTCATAGCTCCTTTATTAAATAAAGGGTTTATGATACCAGTTAGTATACCTGGCATATGTCCCTTTACAACCTGAAAAACTTTCTTTTTTCTTTCCTTTACAACATAGTTTATATTTTTCAAAGTTTCTTCCGCAGCTAAAAGTTTTCTATGTTCTTCCTCTTTTGAATCAACATCTCCCATAATAATGTAGTTACTAGGCATAGAAATAGAAAAACCACTATCTAAATCAAGATTGTTTTTCTTTAAAGCAATACTCATAACTTTCATTGTATTTCCTATATTTCCCCCACAGGTTGCTACAGAAAAGATATAGTTATCTTTATAATTATTCAGCTTTAGCTTATTAATAAAGTCAAGAACCATCTTTGGTGGTGCCCAAGCATATACAGGATATACAAAACCTATAATTTCATTATCCTTTAGCGTATAATCAAATTTCCCACCCTTACTATTCATTTTAGATGCTATAGAAATCAACTTTTCATCATTATGTTCTGCAATATTTTTAGCTACTTGTAGAGAATTTCCTGTTCCAGAAAAATAAAATATCATGATGACTGTCCTTCCTTTCCGTATTTTTAACACTCTACTTTTTCCAAGTTTCTTCATTTACCTTTAAATGTATTTCTAAATCTGTGATTTCTAGAAATATTTCTAAATACATCATTTCAGAAAAACAACATTTAATTATATCCTGTTCGACTCTCTCTCTTTTATAATAATCATGAGTATACCTGTTTCTTAATCTAACTATAAATACCAAAAATTCACATAATGTATTATCTAAAAAGCCATAAATTCTTGATCGCTTAAGTAGTTCAATGCCACTACATCCATCCGTATAATTACCAGTAGCAACCAGATATGTCTCACACATATCGATTACATATTCCGTAAAATCCTGAAAATATCCTAGAATTGCCCTGGTTAAGAAAATCGAATTACTCTTAGTATACTCTCTCATTGCACCTTGCATTAATGCTAGTGTATCTTTTGCTACATTAAATTTAGATTCTAATCTTTCCTTTTTATATTTATAATAAGGCGTCATATTTTTCTACTCCTTAAAATTTCATTATCATGTTTTATTAAATCTTCCAACCATTGATTGTTTCTTTTGTATTTATTAACGTATAATCTAAAATCTATTTCCTTAATTGGATCAATTATAAGTTTATTTTTACTTTCTATATATTTTATAGCAAGAGGAGATTCAAACTCATTCATATGTAAGAAGGTTAAATGAATGTTATCATAGGAAAAATATTCCTGAAGAAGTGGTATAAGTTCATCCTCTAAATCAAATTCAAAACATAAACTATCTGCTTTTTCTAGTAAGACCAAGATATCAATATCGCTTTTTCCTTTAATCCAAAACTCTGTTTCAAAGCTTCCAAAAATAGCTAAGGCTATTAAATTTTTAGTATTCCTTATATTTAAGTCTGTTAACTTTTTCATATGGTTCCTCAGCTCCTTAATATAAGCACTTATCATAGATACTTATTAGTCTTATTATAGCAAATCCCATATAGGTTTACATTATTTTTTAATCAAGAAGCAAAAAAATAAAACCTATTTTTATTAAATATTATTTAAGGAAATCAAGATGAAGCTATTAAAAATTAAAATGTTAAATATGCCAAAATCCTGACTTGGAGTCTGTGTAAATAATTTTGTGTAGACTAAATAAAAAGCACTCTTTCTTGAGAATAATTTTAGACAATGAAATTCTAATACTTACAAGAAGGAGTGCTTTTTATAGTTTCTGCTTATTTCTATATATCATAAAAATATGGCTTTCTTCCCCTATAAACAGCAATCTGTTTAAATCCTAGTTCTTTTAATAAGTTAACACTATCATCAATTCCAGCTCCTACGTCTTCTTTTATATGAGCATCAGAACCTATAGTAATAATATGACCTCCTAATTTCTTATAAAGCCTTATAACGTCAATAGATGGCATGGATTCTCCAGCCAACTGTCTAAGACCTGATGTATTAATTTCAATACCTTTTCCTCTTTCTATAACTACTTTAAGAATATCCCCTATATTTTCTTCATATCGTTCCATAAGATTGTTTTTTTGATTTTGATTTGCTGCATATCTTTTTACTAAATCAAAATGTCCAACACAATCATATTCACCTTTCAAGGCCATATCATATAATAAATCCAAATAGAGTCTATTTAGTTTTTCTATGTTTTCTTTCGAATAATCTCCATATTTCAAATCAACGTCCTCAATTTTATGAATAGAACCGATTAAATAATCAAAGGGATAGGATTTCACAATACTTTTTACATGATCCGGCCAATAATGTACTTGTCCCATTTCCATTCCAAATAAGACCTCTAGCTTTTCCGCAAATTCTACTTTGCATTCATTTATTTCTTTTAAACTATCCTCAATAAAGGATATGCTCATGCTTCGTTTTCCATCTTCTTTTCCTATATAATATTCAAAATGATTGGTAACTATTATAGAATCTAAGCCATGCTCACAAGCACTTCTGCATATTTCTTTCAAAGAAGCATCAGAATCTGGAGAAACACAGGTATGAATGTGGCAATCTGCTTTCATAATTTTCATTATTTTCACCTTTCCATAATATAGGCCTTAAATACCTATATTAAACAGTATATTTTATTTATCTACATTAAATAAAAGCTGGTATTACCGAAATGATACCAGACAAATAAGAAAAAATCAAATTTTATTATTCTAATTTTGACATATATCTTCTTTTAGTAAGAGTATGACTTCTAACAAATATACAAAAAAATAAAAATCTCTAAACAATTTATTTGCTTAGAGATTTTCTACTTACCTGGCAACGACCTACTCTGCCACAGGGCTTCCCCTGCAGTACCATCGGCACTGTGAAGCTTAACCGTCGTGTTCGGAATGGGAACGGGTGTAACCTTCACGTCATTATCACCAGATGTTTTTAATTGTGATAAACTTCGCATCTCTGCGTCACTTTGCTTGCTGCGGTACTCATTTACGATTTATTTGTAAACTCTGTTCCTCGCTTCGCTTTGTTCCTTGATCTGCTCGTTTCTAACAATTAAAAACTATAGTCTTTGTAATTAAGATTACTTGTTCTCTGAAAATTGCACAGATAATATATTTGGTCAAGCCCTCGACCTATTAGTATCAGTCAGCTGAACATGTTACCATGCTTGCACCTCTGACCTATCAACCTTGTGTTCTTCAAGGGGTCTTACTAGCTTACGCTATGGGAAATCTAATCTTGAGGTGG
>NZ_JABAIW010000078.1:0-17232 GCF_014231265.1 Clostridium sp. DJ247
TGATCCTAATCTTAAAGAATCAAGTTCTGGTGCCTTTTCTCTTAATTCTTGACTTTTTAACATTTATAAATCACCTCACCATTATAATACTTGTATTACAACTATATATATTTTTTTATTGATTTTATAGATATTCCGTTAGAATTCGTTATATTTTGACATTTTTATATTTTGTTCACCACTATAATTGTATTACAACTTTTTTTTATATAATACTCCGGAAACGTTTTTTAGTCAATATATTTTTTTCCGTTATACAAAAATTAGTTTTACATTACGAAACACCCATATAAAAATATTGATTTTTATATGGGTGTTTCTAACTTTATAATTACTTTTAAAAATTATATATTCAAGCCATGCTGTCAGCATAATTGAATTTTAGATGCACGAAAAAGGGGTAATTACAATAAAAATACCCCTTACTAAAAAGCTTAATTTAATAGTTTAATCATAGCTTTTTCAATAAATAACAGGATAATCAATTTCAATGAGATAATCATATCTACAATCGTAGTTGCTATAATATTACTAAATTCAATACCAACTTTAGAAAAAGTGGGGAGGAAATTAATTAACTATTAATAGCCTTATTTGCTTCATAATATTAAAATAAAAGCCATATACATCTCCCCTATACTTCCTAACAAATTTTCAAAATATATCATACCACTGATGCAACCTGGTAGTAGCAAGCATAAATTTCTATTTTTGAGTCCTAAATCTGAAATTTATTGTCAAAAGCCATCAATGAATAGAATAATGCCTCTACTCCTAAAGCAATGTCTTCACAACAAGTATATTCTTCTGGGCAGTGGCTTCTTCCATCTTTGCTTGGTACAAATATCATTCCTATAGGCCCAATATCATATATATGATTTGCATCATGCCCAGCACCGCTGGGTAAAAACATATTGTTTGCAGTTTTATCACAAACATCCTTTATAATTTGCTGTATAGTATCATCTACAATTGAGGGTTTGGATTTAGATATATTATCAAATTCTACGGATACTCCTCTTATACTTGAAAATTTATGTGCACTCTCTATAAAATTACAAACAATCTCTTCAATAACTTTCTCATCCAAAGCTCTTACCTCAAATTCAAATATACATTTACCTGGTACTACATTAGACCCATTGGGATGTACATTAAGTTTTCCCACAGTTCCAACAACATCCTGTTTATTTTTTCCCTTACAAATACTTTCTAAATACAGTATTAATTCACTTGTTAGTGCTAAAGCATCATATCTCATATTCATAGGAGTGGTTCCCACATGATTTGTTTTTCCCTGAACAGTTACTCTGTATCTATGTATTCCAACAATGCCTGTAACAACGCCTAACTTACAATGGTTTTGTTCCAACACTGGACCCTGTTCAATATGAAGCTCAAGATACAAAGCCAAATCTCCCTTTTTTCTCTTATATTTCTGTATAGTATCAGTTCTTCCACCCAACGCTTCTATACATTTAAAAAGCTCTTCACCATTTTGATCCTTTCTCTTCAGATCTTGTTCTGTAAGCTTCCCTACCATTCCTCTGCTTCCTATAGTAGATATGCCAAAATCACTAGGTTCCTCTGAAGTAAAATCTGCTATCTCAAGAGTATGCTTCAAAGTTATTCCTGCTTCCTTTATCATTCTTGCTGCCTCAATACCACTTAAGACTCCAATTATGCCATCAAACCTACCGCCACCAACTACTGTATCTGTATGAGAACCTATCATTATAGGCTTTAAACTTTCATCACTGCCGGGTATTCTACCTATTAAATTTGAAGCACTATCTATATAGGTTTCCATACCTGCTTGTTCCATGTTATTCTTTAACCATTGTCTGGATTTTTTATATTCTTCGCTAAATGCCCTTCTAGTCCATCCAAGTTTGCTATGATCTCTAAATTGGGCAATAGTTTCTATATCAATTTTTAGTCTATTTAAATTAGGCTTCACAGTAACTTTCCGCATTTTATTTATCCTTTCTCCTATTACTTGTAATTCTTTATAGGTACCCATTCATGAAATTTGCCTTATACTCCAAAAAAGTTTTGAAATGTTCTATTCATTTTTGCAACATATTCCTACGTATAGAGTAAATTTAGGGCATGAATATCTATATTTGTTACTTGGAGCTTGGGATACCCTTAATAAATTTTCCATGTATATTATTATTTAATTCTCCATTATTATATACACAGCTGCCTCTAACAAAAGTATGGGTTACTTTTCCTTGTATCTTAAATCCATTATACGGACTCCAAAGTGCAGTTGAATGAAGCTCTCGTTCATCCAAAATATAATTTTCATTAGGATCTAAAATTACAAAATCCGCATCCATACCAACAGCTAAACTGCCTTTACAGTAGTCTAATCCGAAAACTTCTGCTGGCCTTTTACTAATCAAATTTACCAACTGCAGCATAGTGATTCTTCCCTTTGCCACACCTTCACTGTACATTATTGGAAGTAAGGTTTCAACTCCAGGAGCTCCTGAAGAATTTTTAAAAATATTTTTTTCTGACTTTTTATCTAATGTCCAGGGAGCATGATCTGATGTAACCATATCTATAAAACCCATAGAGATTTGTTTCCATAATGCTTCTTTGTCTTCTTCCTCTCTTAAAGGAGGATTAATTTTACCCTTTGCCTTAAGTTCATCCATATCTTTTTCGCTAAAACAAAGATAATGAGGGCAAG
Organism: Clostridium sp. DJ247; assembly: GCF_014231265.1. Taxonomy (NCBI): domain Bacteria; kingdom Bacillati; phylum Bacillota; class Clostridia; order Eubacteriales; family Clostridiaceae; genus Clostridium; species Clostridium sp. DJ247. The sequence goes on from NZ_JABAIW010000078.1 coordinate 2,705, forward strand.
TTTCTGCTGTAACTCTAACACCCAAAGCTTTATAATAATTTACAATATTAAATATTCTAGGAAAACTTCCATGATATATATGCAATTTAACCTTTGAAAATAAAGCTAATTCTGCAGCAGCAGCTACTGCACTGCTTTCAGATACCTTAGGTCTGCTGTAACAGTGAGCTTTTTGATCACTTTCACCTTTTTCTTCATACTTCTTCATAAAGCTTCTTACTATATCATCATTCTCTGCATGTAAACCAACAGGACATCCTGTGCTGCTTATTTTACAAAAAGCATCAAACATCAAACCTTCATTTATCCTTGGAAATCTAGCTGAATTTGTATTAAACATTGACATTTTAAAGCCGCAAGCACCTTCATCTGTAATAGATTTTATTTCTTTTAATCCTTCCTCATTGTCCTTTATAGTAGCAAGCATTGCCACATCAACCCTTGCTTCTTTTTCAATTTTATTTCTCTTTTTAATGAATAAATCCTTTGTACATATCATGCCATCAGCATCATAGGGCATTTCTATGATAGTAGTAACACCACCACAAGCAGCTGCATTTGTTGCATTTGAGATGCCTTCATCAAGGGAACTATAACAATGAACATGTGCATCTATGGCTCCAGGAATAATATAATTTCCTGATCTATCAATTATTTCTTTTCCATTAACATTTTCACCGTTGCTAAAAATACCTGCTATTTTCTCTCCTTTAACAGCTAAATATGAATCATACAATATCTTATCCCACAAAACTATGTTACCTTTTATAACTAAATCATATGAATTACTTTTTTCCATATGTACACACCTCTATTAATAGTTTGCAAAGTTTTCTATACATTTTAAAAGCTCGTCGTTATCCATAAGACTTATCATGCTAACAATAATCTCTCTAGAATAAACATCCTCATAAACTGCATTAACTTTACCTCTTATTATTTCATATATTTCTTTTGTACCGGTTCCAAGCTCCAGTCCTTTCATTTTATCCTTTATTAAATCTATGGCCTGAGCAGCGCATAACATTTCAATTGCAACAACAATTTTTAAATCATCAATTATTTTTAATAGCTTATGAACGCCTCCCATACCCATGCTATTGTGATCTTCCTGGTTACTTTTGGATGGTATGGATCCTATGCTTGAAGGTGATGAAAGTACTCTCATTTCTCCAACTAAAGCTACTGCATTAGCTTGTACTAATGCAAAACCTGTATTTAATCCAATGGAGTCACCTACTAAATTAGATGGAAGTCCATAGCTCATAACAGGATCAAGAAGTCTTGAAGATCTTCTTTCAGATAAAACCCCAAGATCTGTAAGTACTATACTCATAAAATCTACCGAATAAGACAAAATCGCACCGTGGTAGTTTCCCCCACTAAGACTTTCAAACTCTCCATTATCATTACAAAATAAAAGTGGATTATCCGTTGAGGCATTCATTTCTCTTGAGAGTATTGAATATATATATGTCAATACATCTCTTACAGCACCGTGAACCTGTGGTGAAGATCTAAAGCTTACTGCATCTTGTACTCTAGGTTTATTTTCTCCTAGTCTTATTCTGCCCTTAGGAGTCATCCATTCGCTTCCATATGTTAGATTTCTTATATTCTGAGCTGTTAATATTTGAGTATTGATTCCCCTAGCTATTTGAATACGGTCATCAAAAGCATCTTTTTCTCCTCTTATAGCTTCTAAATTTAAAGCTAAAGCAGCATCCGCTAATATAATAATTTTTCTAGCTTTACAATATGCATATATTGAAGCTGCTAATAAAACAGTGCTTCCACTCATTAAAGCCAGTGCCTCTCTAGCTTGGAAGTTGAATTCTAATGGTTCTATAGAAGCATTTTTTAAAATATAACTTACACTATGAATTTCACCATTATACTTTACTTCTCCACCTTCCATTCCACTTAAAGCCAGCCCTAAGTGTGCCATAGGTTGAAGATCTCCCACACCTAAAGAACCAACTTGAGGCATTCTAGGGTAAATTCCTTTATTTAAAAACATTAATATTCTTTCAATAAGCTCAACTCTAACTCCAGAGTTACCTCTGCAGAATACGTTAGCCCTAAGCAGCATAGACAGCCTTACTATATCATCATGAAAACAATCACCTACGCCTGCAGCATGTGAACGCAGTATATTTTTCTGAAATACCTGCTGATCTTCTTCACTAACGCTAAAATCCTTTAATTTACCTAGACCGGTAGTTACACCATATATTACCTTATTATCTTCTCTTAGCCATTTTTCTACCTGGTCCCTAGTAAAGCTTACTCTTTTTCTAGCTTCATTAGAAATTTTAACTGTGATTGTTCTATTTTCAATAAACTCTATTATTTTATCCATAGAAAGAGAATATCCATCTAATACTATTGTTTTCTGCCTTTTATTAGTGTCCATTATTGACCTCCCTCTATAATTCGCCGTTTACTTTTAAATGAGCCCTTTTTTCTAAAAATAATAAAAAGTAATTAGTTATTACCGATAAAAGGGAAACTAATACTGTTCCACATATAATTTTAGGAGCATGATCTTGATAAAGCCCTTGAAATAACATTACTCCAAGTCCTCCAGCATTTATCCAAGCTGCAATGGTACCTATTCCAATAATAGAAATTGCAGCAATCCTTATTCCTCCAAGAATAACAGGCATTGCAACCACAAGTTCAATTTCAAAAAACAATTGAAAGGGATCTAGTCCCATTCCTTTACCTGCTTCTATTACTGCCGGATCTATAGATTTAAAGCCAACCATAATATTACGTACAAGAATTAATTGACTATAAGCGACTAATGCAATAATTGCTGGAGTTTTACCGAGTCCCACTATAGGAATTAGTATTGCAAAAAATGCTAAACTAGGAATAGTGTAAATAATGCCCAAAAGAGATAATCCTATAGATGACAGTTTTTTAAATTTTGATAATAACACACCTAATGGAAGTGCTATAATCAGTGCTATAGCTAAGGAAACAACCGTTAACTCTATATGTTGCAAAAATAGTTTTAGAATTTCATTGTAGTTATTGGTTATATATTTAATCATAAATTCACCCCTAATCTACACCACTTGAGTACTAAATTTTTTTATTTCATCTAATGTTATACTACCAACAATTTCATTTTTTTCATCATGTATTGCTACACTATTACAAACATTTTTTAATATACATGAAAGTATTGTTTTAAGATCATCTTCTTTTGACATTTCAACTAATATTTCATCTTTCTTTTCAATAGGTTGTGCCATAACATCCTTTGCCTTAATAAAAGTTAATCTCTGTAATACATCATCTGAATTCACAAGATTTTTTACAAAATCATTTGCAGGATTCATAAGAATGTTTAAAGGTTTATCATACTGTTGTATTTTACCTTCATTCATGATTATAACCTTATCCCCAAGCTTTAATGCTTCACTAATATCATGCGTTACAAACATTATAGTCTTATTAAGCTTTTTCTGAATTTTTATCATTTCATCTTGAAGGTTAGAACGAGTAATAGCATCAATTGCCCCAAAAGGCTCATCCATTAACATTATTGATGGGTCCGCTGCCATAGCTCTAGCTAAACCAACTCTTTGCTGCTGTCCTCCGGATAACTGACTAGGATATCTTTTTCTGTACTCCTTAGGATCTAATCCAACTAGATCAAGTAAATAATCTATTCTCTCATCTATTCTTTTCTTATCCCATCCAAGTATTTTAGGAACTGTTGCAACATTTTCTTCAATAGACATATGACGAAAAAGACCTGTTTGCTGAATTACATAGCCTATTTTTCTTCTAAGCACTGTTGCAGGAATTTTTGTAACATCCTCATTATTTACATATATTTTTCCACTTGATGGTTCATAAATACGATTTATCATTTTTAAAAGCGTTGTTTTTCCACATCCCGATGCTCCTAATATTGTAACAAAGCTTCCTTTTTCAATCTTTAAAAAAGTCTCATGTACAGAAGGTTTTTCAGCATTTTTAAAGGTTTTGCTTATGCCTTCTAAGACTATAGCATATTCGTCAGCCATATATTTTGCCTCCTTTATAAAACTTTCTCTTAATGTTAAGTATAATATTTTAGCTTCCCTTTAGTTAGAGAAGCTAAAACACTTTATCTATTTTTTCTTAATAAGCCCTTGTTTTTCCATGTATTCTTTTGCTACATCTTTATATTCCTTTTTATTAATATCCACGTCAGCATTTAATTGTTGAACTACTTCATCGGTAAGTTTTTCTGAAACCTTGTTTATTATATCTTGTACTTCTGGATATTTACTTAATACGCTGCCTCTTATTACTGGACATAAATAATATGGAGGCCAAAAATGTTTGTCGTCTTTAAGCAATACAAAGTTTTTATCTGTAAGTTGTCCATCTGTAGTAAAGGCAACTGTAGCATCTGCTTTATCTTCTAAAAGTACTTTGTATTTTATTCCATAATCATACAATTTGTTATCTTTAAAATTCATTCCACCATATGCCTCTTTTAATCCCTTTAAACCATCTTGACGTTCATTGAACTCTGGTACACTAGCAAATCTTATATTTGGTGCAACTTCGGCAAACTTTGATATAGTGTATAAATCGTATTTTTCTGCAGTCTTTTTTGACACTGCTAAGCCCTGTGAATCATTTGCATTAGTTGACTTAAGCCATACTAAATCCCAATTCTTTTTATACTCTGCTGAAACATAATCATAAACTTCTTTTGGATCTGATTTTTTAGGCGCTTTTAAAACATCCAGTAATCCTGTTCCGGTATATTCTGGATACATATCTATATCACCTTTCTTTAATGCTTCATGAGCAACAAGTGTACCACCAAGATTTAATTTTCTATCTACAGTATAACCTGCATTCTCTAGGGCTAGTGAGTACATTTCTGCTATAACAAGATTTTCCGTAAAATTTTTAGAACCTACTGTTATTTTTTTCGTGGAAACCTCATTACTTTTTGCTGAATTACTTCCTTTTTTAGATGTAAAAATAAAAGCAATAACAATTGCTAAAATTATTACAACTACACCTATAAACATATTTCTAGTTTTATTCATACCTTTTCCTCCCTCTACAACCTTTAAATTTATTAGATGCCCTGCCCTAATGCTGTGCAATAGCACAGATAAACCCTTGACTTAATTCAAATCATATTTTATTTTAAACTCTTTGATATTTTGTAACTAATCTTTCTACATAAGCTAATATTACTTCTGATAATACAGCTAGTATAGCAACTGGAATAGCTCCTACTAGAAGCATTGAAAAATTATACATACCTAGTCCATTAATTATAAATGTACCAAGGCCCCCTCCTCCAATAAAGGCAGAAAGTGTAGCACTTGAAACAACTTCAACTGCTGCAGTTTTTATTCCTGAAATTATAAGAGGCATTGCAATAGGTATTTCTATTGTAAACAGCATTTGTTTTTTATCCATGCCAATACCTGTAGCTGCTTCAATAACTGAACTCTCTATTCCTTTTATTCCAATAAAAGTGTTTATCATTATTGGAGGACATGCTAAAACTGTAAGAGCAACTAATGCAGGCTTAAATCCAGTTCCCAGTATAGGCATTATAATTATAAGTATTGCTAAACTGGGTATAACCCTTAATGAATTTATTAAACCCATAATATAAGAAGAAACTTTTTGATTTTTTGCACATACAATACCAAGGGGTACACTTAAAAGGATACCTACTAACAATGCTACTAAACTTAACTCTAAGTGTATTTTAAAAGCCTGTTGAAAATCTTGCATATTTTCAATTATATATTTATAGGCCCCAATAATGATATTCAAACTACCTCCTCCTTTTATTTTTCAAGAGCATATGAAGCAATATCAATTCCTAGAGCTTCTTCAACTTCAGGATACACTGCTGGATCTTTTACTCCTGTACTTAAAGGTATATTTTTTTTGTTTATACTTAATACAGAAATTTTCATTCCTTTTTTTACATAAGCAACACTAACTGGTAAGCCTGTTTCTACTGAAAGTGTTGTTATTACATCAGGATAAGTTGTAAGACGGTTACCTTCATTATCCTCCACAGCCATGTATTCATTCATAATGTGAAGAGTCAGCTTCTTATCTCCAGTATCAATTATACATTTTCCAATATCATATCCACCAGCTGTAACAAAATCCATACTTTCAACTATTCCTGTACCTATTATTTCTCCATTAGTTGTATTACATATTGCTTCTATAACAGCTTGTCCTCCATTCTTTTCCGCTGCAATCATGTTTTTTCCTAATTCTATTGCTCTTGAAATTCCTCCTAATGCAGCATTGTTTTTTATGAAGCTAGCTGGAAGAGGATTTCTTGCACAAGCTATAAAACTTCCTGATTGCTCAGATGCTTTTCTTAATATATTAGCAGTTTTTGCAACTGAACCTTTAGCTATAACTTCTAAATGAGAACCTGTTTCTCTTTTTCCACCAACAACCACCTGAATAGTCTCATATTCTATATCTGAAGCCAAACCCATACAACCCATTTTACCTGTAGGATGTGCTCTCATATCACCTACTGCATCTACTACCACTAAATCAAGTGCAGCTGCATGAACCCATCCATTAATTGAACTAGAGCATCCATTTTGAGGTGTCATAATTCCTACTATTTTTTTATCATAATGTTCTTGAAGTAATTTTGCTGATTTAATATAATCTGCAGCAAGCATTTGCCAATCCTTTGCAGCTGGTGCACCTATTGCAGAAGCTGTTATTATTATTGCATCCTCTGGAAGCTCTTCTACACTTACTAATCTAACTCTACCAATTCTTATTGCTGTTTCTCCTATTTCGAGACCGTGGTCAACCCAGCCGCCGCCGCCGCTGGCAAACACAGACCCTCCTCTTACAGCTGCTTTTACATCTTCCATTTCTAATTCACGCATATTTATACCCCCAATATTTTTTGTTTATATAGGAATCTCGACTTGAAATTCAACATATATAGGAATATAAGTTAAATTTTAGCAGTCTAGCCTTATATCTCAACTCTGTTAATTTTTTTCTTTGCAACTTCATCTAATGCTTCTTCATATCCTGCATCTGCATATCTTAATACCCCTATAGAAGTATCATTATCCAAAGTGTGTTTTAATCTTTCTCCTGCTGCCATTGATCCATCAGCCACAATGGTAACCCCAGCACTAGTCATATATCCTGAATATCCGCCACCACCAGAATGTATAGCTACTAAATCTGCCATAGAACTGCAATTAATCATGGCATTTAGTAAAGGCCAATCTGATATTCCATCACTTCCATCCTTCATTCTCTCTGTCATAATGTTAGGATGAGTCATAGCTCCTGCATCTAAATGGTCTCTTGTAAATGCCACTGGAGCCTTTAACATACCGTTTTTAACCATTTCATTTACAGCTAAAGCTAATTTTGTTCTTTCTTCATGACCCAGCCAACCTATTCTTGCTGGCAGTCCTTCTATAGGAATATATTTTTGTGCTAAGTTTATCCAGTTGATAACAATTTCGTTATCCTTAAACTCTTCTAAAATATAGTTATCTATTGTCTCTAAATCTTCCTTTTCTCCACTTAAAGCTACCCATCTGAAGGGTCCTATAGCCCTGCAGAATAAATGTCTTAGAAAAGCTTCCGTAAAGATGTCTATATCAAATGCGTCCTTAACACCATAGTTAAATGCTTGTGTTCTAATATTATTTCCATTATCAAATACTATTGAACCTTTTTTCTTAAATTCCAACATAGCTTGTACTTCTTTAGCAATAGATTTGCCTGAATCATATATAAGCTTCTCCGGACTATGTTTTCTTGCTGTTTCTACCTGTTTTAAAGTATACCCACTTGGGATATAACCGTATAGCAAATCATGAGCAGCTGTTTGATCAGTTATTATATCTGGTACAATTCCTTTTTCAAGTATTTCCGTATAAATATCTGCTGCATTTCCAACTAATCCAACTGAAATAGTTTCCTTTTTCGCCTGTGCTTCCTTAATCCATGAAAGAGCTTGATCTAAATCTGATGTTTTCTTTTGAAGGTATCCTACACTTATTCTTTTGTCTATATTTTTTTCATTTACATCTACTACAATAATTGCAGCACCAACCATTACTCCTGCCAATGGTTGAGAACCTCCCATACCTCCACATCCTGCTGTTAAAATAAACTTTCCTTTTAAATCTCCATTAAAATGCTTTCTGCCAATAGTAGCAAATATTTCATATGTACCTTGAACTACTCCTTGGGAGCCAATATACTGCCAATCTGCCGCAGTAAGACCGCCCCAAATAATAAGTTCTTTATCCATAAGCTCATAAAATTTTTCACTATTTGCCCATTTCCCTACAGTATTACAATTTGCCATCAATACAATAGGAGCATATTTATGAGTTTTTAATACCCCTATGGGTTTACCTGATTGGATGATTAAAGTTTCATCCTCATTCAAATTTTTAAGACTGTTTACAATGGCATTATAACAATCCCAATTTCTCGCAGCCTTTGCCAGCGAAGCATATACTATAAGGTTACTTTGATTTTCTCCATTTTCAAGAACATTTTCCAACATTCTAAGAAGTGCTTCCTGTCTCCACCCTTTACACCTAAGCTCAATGCCTCTTTGTGCTCTTATTTTGGTCATTTGTGTCAACTCCTAACCCCATGCTAATATTTTATAAACTTTCACATTCACTATAATCAGTAATGTTGTTAAATTTTAGTTAAAGTTTATTTATTAATTTATTATTAACATATTTATTTGTTTTTGTATTGTTAATTACATTTTAACAATACAACGTCAATAAAACGTCAAATTACCAGTGAAATTTATATAAAAATAAATATTTTTATATATTATTACTACTTTACAAGTAATTTGAAATTAACAAAAGTATGAAATTACAAATAGAGTTCTTGTTTAAATATTAGAAAAGCTAAAAGCAATTTAGCTTATTCAGCATATTAATTAAATTTACTTCCTTTGATATACTCAAGTATTTAATTGCATTCTTCACATAAATCCTTGAATTTTCATTAATACATTCTTTAAAGATCTTACTATCAATCATATTATTTTCAATTTTTATACGTATTTCAGCTTTAGTTTTATATAGTACACCTATTTCTTTTGGATTATTTAATAATTTTGAATTTTTATCTGCGTTAACTATGTATTTTAATGCATCTCTAAGATTATTTTCTTTTATACTAATCATACTCATGAGACATTCTGCAATAGGTCTTCCCCATATAAAGTCAAAATGTTTATATATATTTAGAGCAAGTAAAAAATACTTTTTCGCTAGTTGTAAATCATCAGTATGATAAGCTGCATCTCCTGCATTAACGTAAAAAACAGCAAGACTAGTTAAAACATTTTTTTCTTCACATATCCTAATAGCTTTCTCATAATATTTAATAGATTCCGAATACTTGTTATTCTGTTTTCTAATATCACCCATATAATTATAAGCGGCAGCTATTGATACTGCATATTTATCAGCGTCTAAACTGTTCATACTTAATTTGTTTATAGACTCATTTAACAACTCTTCTGCTTCTGAGTATTTACCTATCATCTTTTTATTTAATGCCTTTAATCTTAAAAATATGCCTACTTCTCTTTGAGTATCATATTTTAAGGCTAAATCAAGTCCATAGTTTACGTATTTTATCATGTTATTAGAATTATTAGTTTGTATACAGTGAAATATCATCTGTTTATAACCTTCTATAACATAATAATTATTACTAATATCTCTTGATTGTTTTATCATATATTTAATATGTTTAAGTCCATTGTCATAATCACCTTTTTTAATCAGATATCTTCCCAACATATGCAGATAAGCCAAATACAATTCTAAATATTCCTTTTCGTTTACTATTTCATGTCTTAAATTCTTTAACAAACTCTCTATTTCACTAAAGTTTTTTAAAGTTCTTTTATTATCAAAATTCATTTCCTTGTAAGATTCATAATTAAAATGTAATATCGGAAATAGCTCATGACTAAAATTAAAATATAGCTTAAGCAATTTAATTTTATATTTTAAAGTATTAAGATTGTTATTAGCATTTGAAAAATGATATATTAATTTATAACAAATATTACTGTCTATTGTATCATCATTAACTCTGCTCTCTAAAATTTTTCCAATCTTATTATGAAGGATCTTTTTCCTTCCTCCTGAAAGATTCATATAAATAAACTCTCTAAGTTTTTGATGAGTAAACTTAAAACTTACATAGTTAGTTTTTAATTCTTTCAATATTTGTTTTTTTTCAAGTTCCTCCATGATATTTATTATCTCTAATTCATCCTTTTGAAGTAATTCTTCTAAGATATATATTGGAACTTCGTCATCAAATATAGATGAAATTTCTACAATCTTCATAGCTTCCTCTGATATACCTATAAACCTGCTTTTTAAAATATCCTTCATTTTTGAAGTCATAATGTTAATATTCTTATTACTTTTTAAACTAATTAAATACTCTACTATGAAAAATGTATTTCCATCTGTTTCTTTATAAATTTTATCAATCATTTCTTTTTTTAATGGATATTCAGGCATAGCTTTCCTAAAAAATCCCTTAACATCATGAAATTGAAAGCGAGGAAGTTCTAATATATGAACCTTTTCATATTGCTTAATAGTAGTTAAAAATTTATCTATATGAACACTAAAATCATCTCTGTAGGTTAAAATAAAAAGAAATTTTTCACTGGATAAGTCAAAAATCATGTTAGTTAATATAGACAAACTAATAGAATCCATCCATTGTATATCCTCAAAGATAAATATCATTTTTTTGTCAAAAAACATTTCCTTAGTAAGATGTACAATAAGCTCACTTATTACTTCATATTTTAGCAAACTTGTATCATTTGTTGATTTTTGAAATTCTGCTTTATTATTGATTTCAGGAACTAAGCTATTTATAACCTGCAGCCATACTTTAGGAAATTCCTTTTTTTCATTCCTAATTGCATCACATATTTTTAAAATAATATTTCTCCATGGTTTTAAGATATTTTCCTTTTCAAATTCGTAACAATTTACCTCTAAAGTGATAACATCTTCATTATTTATCATATCCTTAAATTTATCCTTTAAGCTTGTTTTACCTATGCCCATTTCACCTTTAATTAAAAAAGACTTCACACCTTCTTTGTTCTGTAAAAAATTATTATAATTGTTCTCTAAAAACTTAAGTTCTTCATATCTTCCGTAAAAAAATTTCTTATTATTTTCTTCGCTTTTTCTTTCATTAATTTTATTTAATACTTCCTTAAATACCTTTTCTGTTTTTTCATCAGGCGATATGCCTAATTCTTTATCTAGAATTGAAGATAACTGTTTGTACACTTCTATGGCATTATTAAACTTGCCTTGATTATAATAGCTTTCCATGAGATTTTTATAGGCTCCCTCATTAAATTCATCAACATTTATCAATAGCTTTGAGTAATATTCTACTTTTTCATATTTTTTATTTATTTTTTCTATTTGTATATTTTTATTTAATCTTTCTAAATATATTTTTTCAAAATATTCTCTACTTTCTATAATCCAATTTTCAAAATTTAATGAATCTTTAATTGTAAATCCTTTTAAAAATTCTCCCTTATATAAATCTAATGCATAAGGATCTTTAATAAAAGTATCTAAATCTGTTTCTATTTTCATATGGGGACTAAAAGCAATAATAGATTTATTTAAATCAGAAAATATATCCATTTGTGTGTTTCTTTTTATTAAATAAATAGCATTTCTCAAATTTTTTTTTGCTGTTTCTTTTGATTTTTCACTCCACAAAAGATTAGCCAGCTCATCTCTAGTGCTTTGCTTATTTACCAATAAATAAACAAACAAAGCTCGAACTTTGCTGTAAGGAAATACTATTTCTTTGTCATTATAGAAAATATTAAAATTACCAAATAGTTTTGTACTAATATAGTTCAACATCAATTACCCCCTTTTGAATGCATAAATGAAATACTGCTATCATAGACTCCAGTATTAATAGTTTTTATATCTGAAAATAAATATTCTTTTTCCCTGAATTTATTCACTTTTCCTATCTTAAGTATTATTATAATATTTTATTTATAACGTGACGATAAATTTAAGATGAGTTTTCCATGTAATTTTAAAAGACATGTCCATCACCTCATTTGAAGTGTTGACATGTCTAGATTTTTTTTATTCACTAACTTAACTATCTGTGCTTAAATTATTGGTTTATGCTAATTAATTTTGGTGCTTATTATTTTATTTCTTTAATTAATATTTTCTTTATTTGTATAAGGAGAAATTATATAATTATAATATTTCAGAATACAATAATATTACATATTTTATATTGCAAAAAAGCATTTGTAAATAACTAAACCTATTTTTTATTTTGCTCATTAATCCAATTATTGTCTTTTTTATTATTTAGCATATTTATTTTATCATCTAAATACCCCTTATTTTCAGTTTGTGGATTACTCAAAATTCCAGCTACTACCAAAATACCAAGTAATGAATTGACTAAATCATTATAGTTAGCTGGAAGAATATCAATAAAATACCGTAAAATTCTTTTCTGATATAGCATATTTTACCTACACTTGTAGTTAAAGCAAAATAAAAAAGGACTTCTTATCTTAAGAATTCCCTTTATAATTAAATAACCTGTTACGCACTAAATTGTTTCAACTAAACATCAGATGAGAGTTAAATGCCTAACTGGCATTTAACTCTCAATTTGCTGGTGGAAGCCAGAGTGGAAAAAACTGCCCCGCGGATTGCTAGACAAACTCTATCTGATGTAAGTTTTACTCTATTATTGAATTTAAGGTTGTACCATTTAATTTAATTAGTTTTTAGTACACTTCTCGACAATACACTCTGTCTATTTTTAGTAAAGGTCTTAGCAGAAGTTAGACCTTCGCCTGTTCTACTTGCTATGGTAAATGTAACAAATCCTTCACCACCAACTCCTAATACTGAATATGAAGGAGCATTCTTAACAAGAATAGCTGTGTCCATTTCTTTTTCATACTTATTTAAGTTATCTATATTCTTTGAGTGTATATGTGCAGAATGTCTATTACCATGTTCTAATTCCTTAGCTACTAATACTGCTTCATCAATATCTTTAACTTCAACTATTCCCAATACAGGCATCATCAATTCTTGTACAACTAATGGATGTTCTCTTCCTGCTCTGAAAATAATACACCTGACAGATTCACTGGCTTCTACGTCAATTGCTTCTAATATCCTCACAGCATCTTTTCCTACAAAATCCCTATTTAAAAATGCTCTTCCGTTTTTCTCTAACAATACTAGTCTAGTGAGTCTTTCAACTTGTTCTTCATTTATCATATAACATCCGTTTTCAACCATATAATAAATTAGTTCGTCTGCAACTTCCTTTACTACTACAATTTCTTTTTCTGCTATACATGGTAAATTATTATCAAAAGTGCAACCGTCAACTATATCAATTGCTGCTTTAGCTATATCTGCAGTTCCGTCAACTACTACTGGAGGGTTTCCAGCTCCTGCACCTATAGCTCTTTTACCGGAACATAATGCTGCTGTAACTACTCCAGGTCCCCCAGTTACAACTAGCAATGATATATCTGGATGCCTCATTAAAACATTACCACTTTCGATAGTTGGATTTGTTACTGATGTTACAATGTTCTCTGGTCCTCCAGCTTCCACTGAAGATATATTTACAATTTCTACAGCTCTATTTGAAACTCTTACTGCATTTGGATGCGGATTAAATACTATTGTGTTTCCACCTGCTATCATAGCAATACTATTATGTAGTATTGTACAACTAGGATTAGTACAAGGAGTTATAGCACCTATTACACCAAAAGCACTCTTATGTAAGATAGTAAGCCCTTTATCGCCTGATATAATTTCAGCTTTTATATCTTCAGTTCCCGGTGTTCCTTTCGCTACAAGCTTATGCTTAAAAATCTTATGGTCTATTCTTCCCATACCAGTTTCTTCAACTGCAAGGGCAGATAACTCTTCTGCGTATTTAAAGATATTCTCTCTTATTTTACTTATGATTTTTTCTCTTTGTTCTAACGACATTTCTCTTACTGTCTTCTGAGCTTCTTTTGAAACTCTTATAGCCTCATTAATATCTTCATAAATACCTGTTAAATTTAAATTCATTTTTCATAACCCCCTAAATATTTTTAATGTCCAAAAATTCCTTGTGACAGTAAAAATATTATTTTATTACTTGTGTAACAAATTTTGTTAAATTATAGATATAAATGTTAATTAACACTTATTTCATAGTATATACCTAAAAGTTTAATTTTTCCATACTTTTATTAAAAATTTAATATTTTTCCAATTGAGCTTTAAAGTTACATTTCACCTAACCTTAATATATAGATAAACACGCCCTAAATTTAACTTATACGACCGGATATATTACCATGTTTCGTCACGTTAAATATTTTTAATTAGTCTAAAGCTTAAATT
>NZ_JABAIW010000079.1:0-17192 GCF_014231265.1 Clostridium sp. DJ247
GTTCTGATAAAATTCGTTCACTAGCTTATGCTAGAAGTTTCCTTGTATAAGTTAAGTTTTTAGTTAGAAACCCTATATAGGGTTTCAATCTCTAAACATTGTTTAAACTTAGGGATATGTTACAGTTCTGAAGGCACATTTAAATACTTTTTAATGAGTCTTAGGGTGGTATTTGAATTAGTTTAAATACCATAGCAAAAAGTTATTATTTATTATAATACTATATACGTATAAAAAAATCCTGAGATATAGCTCAGGATTAAGTTAACAGTATCATAGAAGATATAGATTATTCTATTTAAGATGTTTCACGTGAAACACTTATTTCTTTGGTATGGTTATTGTTATTTGAATCTTATCATCTAGATCTCTTGAAGAATATTCAGCATTAAGTCCGTATTTATCAAATACTTGTTTCACAGTGTTTATGTATACTCTAGGTGCAAAAATACCCTTTATCTTTTTTTTAGTAATAGTTTCTTTATCTTTATTAAGTTTTACCAACTCTTTTTCAATGAGTTCTTCAGTCTTTTTCACATTTAATGTTCTCTTAATCACTATCTTTAATATCTTCTTTTGAAGTTCAACAGTTGGTAGTTTAAGTAAGGCTCGTGCATGTCTCTCTGTTAAATTATTTTCTAATAATATAACTCTTATGTCAGGTTGTAATTTTAGTAATCTTATTTTATTGGCAATTGTAGATTGTTTTTTTCCTATAGTTTCAGCCAACTTGTCTTGAGTATAAGAATGATCTTTTATCAAGTTGTAGTAAGCTTCAGCTTCTTCCAAGAAACTCAAATTTTCTCTCTGTAAATTTTCTAATAGAGCGATTGCGGCGGATTCTCTATCACTTATATCTACTACTATGACAGGAACTTGATCTAAACCAGCTTTCTTAGCAGCCCTAAGTCTTCTTTCACCAGCTACTAATTCATATTTATCTTCTCCTAGTTTTCTTACAGATAGAGGCTGAATTATGCCATAAGTCATTATGGACTGTGCTAACTCTTCAAGGCTTTCCTCATCGAAATGTTTTCTTGGTTGATAAACATTAGGTAAAATTAAATCAACAGATATATAGTTAACATTCTTTTGCATTTTAAACCATCCCTCATATACTTTCCTAACATTAACATTTCTTCGTTTTTCTACGGATTCCTTCTATTTTATATATTTTTTTTACGACAAATTATTACATCTATTTTAGTGGCTTTTTCATTGCTGTACCTGCTTTTCTTGGATAAATACTAGGGGTCTCTTTTATTTTTTTAATTATTACAAGATTATGATTTAAGTCACTATCTTCAATAGCTACTTTTATTATATCGTCTATTTTTCCACCAAGTAAAGATATAGCATTCTTTCCTTCTCTAATTTCTTCATCAACAGAAGGACCTTTCATAGCTATAAAATATCCCCCTATCTTTACGTAAGGGATACAAAATTCACTTAAAGCTGATAGATTTGCAACAGCTCTAGATACTGCAACATCTATATTTTCCCTATACTCAGCTTTTTTCGAGAAGTCTTCAGCTCTTCCATGAATTGTACTTATTCCTTTTAACTCTAAACTATTTATTACTTCATTTAAAAAGTTAACTCTTTTATTAAGAGAATCTAAAAGTATTATATTAGTATTAGGTGAAACAATTTTAATAGGTATTCCAGGAAATCCAGCTCCTGTGCCTATATCAATTATACTTTTTGCCTGTTTAAGTGGAGAAAATTTAAAAATCTTTATACAGTCTATAAAATGTTTCTTAACTATCTGCTCATCTTCAGTTATCGCTGTAAGATTTACTTTTTCATTCCAGGACTTAATCATATCTTTATACTGCATAAACTTATTATAGATTTCATTATTAAAATTTAATTCAACATCTAAACATGCGGTATTCATAATATCAAAATAATTCATATTTAAATCTCCATTTCATTATTTTTAAGCCACCTATTCTATATTTTTGAATCTATATTCTTTTTCTAAATAAATCAATAAAACAGAAATATCTGCAGGAGAAACTCCTGAAATTCTTGATGCCTGACCAACACTAATAGGCTTAACTGCACTTAACTTTTGAATAGCTTCTAACCTTAGACCCTTTATATGGCTATAATCTATATCCTGAGGAATAAGCTTTGTTTCAAACTTTTTAAATTGTTGTACCTGCTCTAACTGCTTATTTATATATCCTTCGTATTTTGCTATGGTATTTACTTGCTTTTTTACATCCTCATTAAGTATCGGTCTATCAGCATCTAGTGGTTCAACACTAAAATAATCTAATTCAGGTCTTTTTATCAATTCGTAAAGACTAATGGTCTTTTTCAAATCTGAAGAATCTAAAGAACTTAAAAACTCTAATACTTCTTTTTTAGGTGTTATTTGAACATTTTTAATTCTTTCCACTTCATCTTCAATAGACTTTTTCCTATTTAAAAATTTTTCATATCTCTCTTTAGTTACCAGTCCAATTTCATACCCAATATCTGTTAACCTTAAATCAGCATTATCCTGTCGTAAAATCAATCTATATTCTGATCTAGATGTCATCATTCTATATGGTTCTTCAGTCCCTTTAGTAACTAAATCATCAATTAATACTCCTATATATGCATCTGATCTAGTTAAAATTAAAGGGTCCTTTTCTATAACCTTAAGAGCAGCATTTATTCCAGCAATAACTCCTTGTGCTGCTGCTTCTTCATATCCTGAAGTTCCATTCAACTGCCCTGCTCCAAAAAGTCCTTCTACATTCTTAAATTCCAAAGAAGGCTTTAATTGTAGTGGATTTATACTATCATACTCTATAGCATAAGCATTCCTCATTATTTCTACATTTTCTAATCCAGTTATAGTTCTATACATTGCAAGCTGAACATCCTCTGGTAAAGAACTTGAAGCCCCTCCAACGTAAAGTTCTTCTGTATCTTCACCCTCTGGTTCTAAAAATATTTGATGTTTTTCTTTTTCAGGAAATCTTACTACTTTATCTTCAATAGAAGGACAATATCTAGGACCTACAGACTTAATAGTTCCATTATATAAAGGCGATCTATGTATATTATTTCTTATCACTTCAAGAGTTTCATCTGTAGTATATGTTAAATAACAAGATATTTGTTCTCTGTCTATATCCTCACTCATAAAAGAAAATGGCGTTATTTTTTCATCACCAGGCTGCTCTAACATCTTTGAATAATCTACACTTCTTCTATGTACTCTTGCAGGTGTTCCTGTTTTAAATCTTCTAAGTTCTATACCTAAATTTAATAGACTTTGGGATAAATCATTAGAAGGCATAAATCCACTTGGACCGGCACTATAACTAACATCTCCAATGATTATTTTTCCTTTTAAATATGTTCCTGTTGCAAGTATTACTGATTTTGTTTTATATAATCCACCATTCTTAGTTAATACTCCACAAACTTTTCCATTTTCTGTTCTTATATCTATAACCTCAAGCTGTCTTAAGTATAAATTAGGTTGATTTTCTATTACTTGTTTTATTCTTTCAGCATATCTCTTTTTGTCCGCTTGAGCTCTTAGTGAGTGAACTGCAGGCCCTTTTGATGTGTTAAGCATTCTAGACTGAATAAAAGTATGATCTATATTTATTCCCATCTCTCCACCTAAAGCATCTATTTCACAAACTAAGTGTCCTTTTGCCGTACCTCCTATACTAGGATTGCATGGCATAAATGCTATACTATCTAAGTTCATTGTACAAAGTAAAGTTTTACATCCAATTCTTGCAGCTGCAAGGCTTGCTTCACATCCAGCATGCCCTGCACCAACTACTATTACATCAAATTCTCCAGCAAAATATTCCATAAAGTTTCCCTACTTTCCTAAACAAAATTCTGAGAATATCTTATCTATTATATCTTCTTCTAATGTATCCCCTGTAATCTCTCCTAAACTATACCAAGCATTTCTTATATCTATTGAAGCTAAATCAATAGATAGTGTATCATTTAAAGCTTTTACAGCCTGTGAGCAATGTTCTTTTGCTCTAACTAATGCTTCTTTATGTCTAGTATTAGTTATAAGTATATCATTAGATTGTATATTTCCATTAAAAAATAAATTTTTTATACATTCTTTTAACTTATCTAACCCTTCACCAGTTTTAGCTGATATATTAATTATATACTCTGAATCTAATTTTTCAATTTCATTTATATCTATCTTTGAAGGTAAATCAACTTTATTCAAAATGACAATATATTTTCTATTTTTAACATATTTCATGATTTCTATATCTTCATCATCCAGTTCTCTACTTATATCCAACATTAATATTACTAAATCTGCTTCATTTATTTTTTCCTTAGATTTCTCTACTCCTATTTTTTCTACTACATCTTCTGTTTCTCTTATTCCAGCAGTATCTATAATTTTAATTGGAATTCCTTCTATATTAATGTATTCTTCTATAACATCTCTAGTAGTACCAGGTATCTCTGTAACAATAGCTCTTTTTTCCATAAGAACTGCATTTAATAATGAAGATTTACCAACATTAGGTTTGCCTACTATCACGGTATTTAGGCCTTCTCTTATTATCTTTCCCTCATCTGCAGTACTTAGTATTGTATTAATTTCACCAATAATATTACTTAGTTTTGCAACTGCTTTATCTGCAGTAACTTCTTCTAAATCATCTTCAGGATAATCTACAGTAGCTTCTATATGTGCTATAAGTTCTAAAAGATTTTCTCTTATACGATTTATCTCTTTTGAAACTCTACCAGTTGATTGTCGCACAGCTGATTTCATTGAAAGCTCAGTTTTAGCGTTTATAATATCAATTACAGCCTCGGCCTGACTTAAATCAATTCTGCCATTTAGAAAAGCTCGCTTTGTAAATTCACCTGGTTCAGCAAGCCTTGCTCCCATTTTAATAACTTCTTCTAATATTCTTTTAGTAGCAGTTATTCCTCCATGGCAGTTTATTTCCACTGTATCTTCTGCAGTAAAACTTCTTGGACCTTTCATATATGTTACTATAACTTCATCAAGTATATCCTCAGTCTCTTTTTCTATAATAAATCCATATCTCATAGTATAAGGTTCTATATCATTTAGATTTCTTCCTTTTTTTCCTCTGAATATACTACTTACGATTTTTAAAGCATTTTGACCTGATAACCTTATTATGGATATTCCACCTTCTCCTAAAGCTGTTGCTACAGCAGCTATTGTATCAAATTCTTTCATTATATCACTCCTTAATATCATACTAAATAAAGCAAAAAGAAAGCCACTTAGGCTTTCTTTAGATCCACAACAACTCTTCTAAAAGGTTCTTCACCTTCACTATAGGTATTCACATAAAAATCATTTTGAAGTGCAGAATGAATTACTCTTCTCTCGTAAGGATTCATAGGTTCAAGCTTAACTACTCTACCTGTCTTCCTAACTTTATCTGCTATTCTTCTTGCCAATCTTTTTAAGGTCTCTTCTCTTTTAAGTCTGTAATTTTCTGTATCTAAAATTACTCTTTTGTACTCAGTTTCGTGTCCTTTATTTACAACAAGACTTATGAGATATTGAAGTGAATCTAAAGTTTCTCCCCTATATCCTATAAGTATACCCATATCTGGACCTAATAAAGATATTTTTATTACATTTTCTTCTTCTTTTATACATACCTCAGCCTTAACTCCCATAGAAGCTAAAACATCTGTAATAAATGTTTTAGCTTCATGAATATAATCTCTCTTTAATTTTACTCTAATTTTAGCCCGTCTAGCTCCAATTAGGTTAAAGAAACCTTTGTTACCTGCATCTAGCACTTCTACTTCAACTTTGTCTTTAGTGGCCTTAAGTTCGTTTAAAGCATTATTTAAAGCTTCTTCAACAGTTCTTCCGGTTATTTCTATAACCTTCATTCCACTAATCACCCCCTAGGATTTACCAGTGTTTTTACTTACAAAGGCTCTTTTAATAACTACTGTTTGTGCTATTTGAATTAAATTACTAATTACCCAATAAAGCACTAATGCAGATTTTAAGCTCCAACTAATAAAAATCATAAATACAGACATACTAATATTCATAGTAGCTGATTGTTTTGCTTGAGCAGGATCAGTTGAAGTCATAGCTAAAGCACCTGAAAAATATGTAGTTATACCTGATATTACTGCAAGTATCACATCTCTGTTTGCCAAGTCATTTACCCATAAGAACTTAACACCGCTTATTCCTTGTAAATTATTGAAAACATAGTATAGTGCTATGAGAATAGGCCACTGAACAAGCAACGGTAAACATCCACTAAAAGGACTAGCACCCTTCTCTTTATAAAGCTTCATCATTTCTTGTTGAGATTTTTGGGGATCATTTTTATACTTTTCTTGAAGCTTCTTTATCTCTGGTTGAAGCTCACTCATAGCTGTTGACGACTTAATTTGCTTTATATTTAAAGGAAGCAATATAATTTTAATTATAACAGTCATCAAAATTATTGCTAAACCATATGAAATATTCTTATTAGGTATTCCTGTGGTAATCCATTGATGAATCAGTTCAAAAAATTGAACAAATGCATTGTTTAAGTACTGCAAAATATAAACCTCCTGATTATTTATTTAACTGGGTCATAACCACCTTTATTTAAGGGGTTACATCTTAATATTCTTTTTATAGACATAAAACTACCTTTTAATAGGCCATATTTTTCTAACGCATCTAAAGCATATTGTGAGCAAGTTGGATAAAATATACAACAAGGCCTTTTTAATCCTGATATATATTTTCTATAGAATTTAATTAAAAAAACTAAAAATTCTTTCATTTAATTATATAAACCTGCCTTTTTAAAAAGGTTTTTTAAAGCTTCCTCAATTTCACTATAACTTTTACCATTAGCTGCAACTCTAGCTATGAAGATTAAATCATATCCTGTTTTAAGGTTGTAGTTATTTAATCTATAACTTTCTTTTATTAATCGTTTAACTCTATTTCTTATGACACTTTTTCCTACTTTTTTACTAACTGATATACCCACTCTATTTGTGGATTTTTTATTCTTATATATATATAGTACAAGTAATTGATTAGAAAAAGATTTTCCTCTTTTATATACAGCTCTAAATTCTATGTTCTTTCTTAACTTACAGTCTTTCATCTACCTTGCTCCTTTTTTCTGCAGTTGCAGAAAAAGGCCACAAATGCGGCCCTTATGCTGTTAATCTCTTTCTACCTTTTTGTCTTCTTCTCTTAAGAACATTTCTTCCTGATAAAGAGCTCATTCTCTTTCTAAATCCATGTTCTTTCTTTCTTTGCTTCTTTTTTGGTTGGTAAGTCATCCACATACTATTACACCCCCTTTTAAGTAAGTTGTAATACCCTCATAACCATTACTATTCTAGAGGATTATCTACTATAAACGAGGATTATTTACTGTAAAGTAATTTTCTCGCTTGCTAGCTTCTTAAAGTTTTACTATTAAATTATATATTCATGAAGTACCAATGTCAACATAAATTCTATTAAGTAATATCAGGTGCTAAAACCATATAATATGCGCTGTTAATAATTTTTATCACTTTTTTTGTGGATAACTTATTGAATAGGTTGTGTTGTTTTGATATTATTAATAGAGGATTGTGTATAACTTTAAAATTCAAACGGTTATCCACAGTTGTGGATAAAAATGTGCATAACTTGTTTAGTTTAGTATGAAAAGTATTAGTTACTTTTCATATTTTTAACTAATTTCCTATACTTATTCACTGTTAAGAATGTTAACATATGTTTTTTTTATTTTGTTGACAATTTTTTTTTTGATGGTATTATCAACAAAATTGCTAACATGTGAATATTTTAATAAACATTTGTCAAGAAAATATAATGGTGTTTATAATTATGTTCACATCATGTTAACTGATTTTTTTATTTAAGACTGGAGGATACAAAATGAATGCCCATTTAAAAGAAACATGGGAAAAAACTTTGAATATAATTAAGGGCGAGCTTACTGAAGTAAGTTTCAATACTTGGATTAAAAGTATAACACCACTATCATTAGAAAATGATTCGGCAAATTTAGGAGTTCCTAATGATTTTACACGAGGTATTTTAAGTAGTAGATATAAAGAACTTATAATAAATGCCCTAAAACTAATTACATCAAAAAAATATAATATAGAATTTCATATATTATCTGAAGAGGCTGTAGATCTTCAAGAACCTAGAAAAAAGGTTGAAATAAAACAAACTATAACCGTCAGCGATGAAATGTCTGCTATGTTAAATCCAAAATATACTTTTAATTCTTTTGTCATAGGTAATAGTAATAGATTCGCTCATGCTGCTTCATTAGCTGTAGCAGAGGCTCCTGCTAAAGCTTATAATCCTCTATTCATATACGGCGGAGTTGGACTAGGAAAAACCCATTTAATGCATGCTATAGGACACTATATACTACAAAACAATTCTAAATCAAAAGTAGTTTATGTTTCTTCTGAAAAGTTTACAAATGAACTTATAAATTCTATAAAAGATGATAAAAACGAAGATTTTAGAAATAAGTACAGAAACATAGATGTATTATTGATAGATGATGTTCAGTTTATTGCAGGTAAAGAAAGAACTCAAGAAGAATTTTTCCATACATTTAATGCATTATATGAAGCTAATAAACAAATAATTCTATCTAGTGATAGACCTCCAAAGGAAATTCCAACGTTAGAAGATAGACTTAGATCTAGATTTGAATGGGGTCTTATAGCAGACATACAAGCACCTGATTTTGAAACAAGAATGGCAATATTAAAGAAAAAAGCTGATGTAGAGAACTTAAATATTCCAAATGAAGTAATGGTATATATAGCAACTAAAATAAAGTCTAACATAAGAGAACTAGAAGGTGCACTAATAAGAATTGTTGCATTTTCGTCATTAACCAATAAAGAAATAAGTGTAGATTTAGCTGCTGAAGCTTTAAAAGATATAATATCAAGCAAACAATCTAAACAAGTTACAATAGATTTAATTCAAGATGTAGTTGCAAACTATTTTAATCTTAAGGTAGACGACCTAAAATCATCTAGAAGAACTAGAAATGTAGCTTTCCCAAGACAAATTGCTATGTATTTGTGCAGAAAGCTAACAGATATGTCTCTACCTAAGATAGGTGAAGAATTTGGTGGAAGGGATCATACCACAGTAATACACGCATATGAAAAAATATCACAAAATCTTAAGGTTGATGAAGGATTACAAAATTCTATAAGTGATCTAAATAAAAGAATAAATCAAAAGTAGTTATTAACATATGTTTATATTATTATTATAATATACTGTGAATAAATAAATATTATCATTTGACTGTTTAGTAATGTGGATAAAGTTTATTATTATTGATTTACTTATCCACAATTATTTTTTCGCTATTTTTCAGTAATATCAATGTGTATAGGGGTTATCCACATAATCACAGCCCCTACTACTATTACTACTAAAGATAATAATTATCTAATCTATATATTAACCTAAAATATGTTGTGAATAAGGAGGCAAAAAACATGAGATTTACATGTGAAAAATCCATACTACAAGAAGGGATATCCACAGCACAAAAAGCTGTTACAGGAAAATCTACAATGCCAATATTAAATGGTATTTTGTTAAAAGCATGTAACAATGAAATAGTGTTAACAGGATCTGACATAGATTTAAGTATAGAAACAAGAATAAATGCAGATATATTAGAAGAGGGTAGTATAGTTATTGATTCTAAGCTTTTTGGTGAAATAATAAGAAAATTACCAAATGATTTAGTACATATCAATACTATAGATAATAGTTCAATAGAAATATTGTGCCAAAAATCAAGGTTTACTTTAATTCATATGAACTCAGAAGATTTTCCTGAACTGCCAATTATAAATGAAAATATGATGTTTTCAATACCACAAAAAATATTAAAGAATATGATAAAAGGAACTATATTTGCAACAGCACAGGATGATACAAGACCTATACTTACAGGGGTCTTATTTGAAATAAAAGATAAAAACTTAAATTTAGTAGCACTAGATGGATACAGACTTGCACTAAAATCAGAAAAAATTGAAACAGATAATATAATAAATGCAGTAATTCCAGGAAAAACTTTAAATGAAGTATCAAAAATACTGGAAGATGAAGATGAAAATGTAAATATAACATTTACCCCTAATCACATATTGTTTAGTTTAGGCGAAACTAAAATTATATCTAGACTTTTAGAAGGTGAATTTATTAGATATAGTTCAATAATTCCAGAAGAATATAGTTTAAAGGTTATAGCTAAAAAAGGAGAACTTTTAAACTGTATAGAAAGAGCTTCATTGATGGCTAAGGATGGAAACACTAATCTTGTAAAGTTTAACATTGAAGAAGAAAATATTATAATAACATCTAATTCTCAATTGGGAATGGTAAGAGAAGAATTAAATATAATTTTGCAAGGAGAAGCTTTGCAAATTGCATTTAATTCTAAGTATCTAATTGATGTATTAAAAATAATGGATGAAGATGAAATTATCATGGAATTTTCAAGTAGTGTTAGTCCATGCATAATGAAAAATAAAAATATAAATAATTGTACATATTTGGTTCTTCCAGTTAGGTTACTAAATAGTTAAAAAGTTATAAGATCGGAGATATTAAATCATGAAAGAAATACAAATAAACACTGACATTATAAAATTAGATTCTTTTCTAAAGTGGTCTGGGGCTGTTTCATTAGGATCAGAAGCCAAGATCTTTATACAAGATGGAAAAGTAAAGGTAAATGGTGAAGTAGAAACTAGACGAGGTAAAAAGCTTACAAAAGGTGATTTGATAGAATTTGACGGAGAAAGCTATAAAATAATATAGCTTACAAAAACAAATAAAATAGTTTATAATTATAATTTATGAAAGTTTTAAAGTTAACTCGATGTTAGTATTATTATGCTATAATTATATTTAGGTGCTTTTTATGTATATTAAATATTTAAAACTTATTAATTTTAGAAACTATAAAGAATTAAACTTAAAAATAAATAAAAATATAAACATCTTTATAGGTGACAATGCACAAGGAAAAACTAATATTTTAGAAAGTATATATTATTGCAGTATTGGTAAATCATCTAGAACTAGCAAAGATAAAGAACTTATAAGGTGGGATGGACAGGAAGCATATATAAAATTACATGTTGCTAACGAACGATTAGACAAAAAAATAGAAATTAAGATATTCAAAGAAGGTAGAAAAGGCATAAATGTTAACTCAATTAAAGTTAACAAAGTATCCGAACTAATGGGTATCCTTAATGCAGTTATGTTTTCACCAGAAGACTTAAAAATTGTGAAAGAATCTGCTTCTTATCGGAGAAAGTTCATTGATATAGAACTTTGTAAGCTAAGTAAAAAATATTATTTTACTTTAGTTCAGTATAATAAAGTTCTAAATGAACGAAATACTATATTAAGAAAATGGAATAAACAACACACAGATGTACTTCAAGTATATGATGAACAGCTTGCTTTATATGGAAGTTATATAGTTAAAGCTAGAGATAAATACGTAAGGGAATTAAATTTTAAGGGTAATAGAATCCATAGAGATATAACTTCAGGGTTAGAAAATATAGAATTTATATACCTTACTTCTACTAAAGATACAGATAACCCCCAAGATGAACTTTTAAAAATTTTATCTAACAGTAGAAAAAGAGATCTAGATAGGGGAATGACGTCCTTAGGACCACATAGAGATGACTTTGAAATCAGGATAAATGGTATAGATGCCAGAAGCTTTGGTTCCCAAGGACAACAAAGAACTTCGGTTTTGACTATTAAATTTGCATCGTTAGAAATTATAAAAGATACTACAGGAGAATATCCTATTCTTTTACTAGATGACGTTTTATCTGAACTTGATGCAAGTAGACAAAAATATATATTGACAGCTATAAATAATATACAAACCTTTATAACTTGTACTGGAATTGGAGATATAAAAAGTTACATAAAGAACAGTGCAAGTGTGTTTACAGTTAAGAACGGCACTGTAAATATAGTTTAAAATTTTGAAAGGGGATTTTTTATGTTTTTGCATTTAGGTGAAAATATTGTAGTACCAATAAAAGATATAATCGGTATATTTGATATTGAAACTTCAATGTATAGTTCTGATACTATTCAATTTTTAAGGATGGCTGAAGAAGATGGATTTATTCAAAGAATTACTAAGGATAAACCTAAATCCTTTATAATAGCTGAAGTTAATAAAAAAAGTAAAATTTATCTATCACCAATATCGTCATCCACACTAACTAAAAGATCAGAAACATTGTATTACGAGACTTAAGATAGGAGGATGAATATGTCAGAAGATAATAAACAAGTATATGATGAGAGTCAAATACAGGTATTAGAAGGTTTAGAAGCTGTAAGAAAAAGACCAGGAATGTATATAGGAAGTACTAGTTCAAGAGGGCTTCATCATTTGGTATATGAAATCGTAGATAACAGCATAGATGAAGCTTTAGCAGGATTTTGTAAAAATATAGAAGTTTTAATTCATAAAGATAACTCTATGACCGTTGAGGATGATGGTAGAGGTATGCCTGTGGGAATACATCCTAAAATGCAAAAACCTACCGTTGAAGTTATAATGACAGTACTTCATGCTGGAGGAAAATTTGGCGGTGGTGGATATAAGGTTTCTGGTGGATTACATGGAGTTGGCGCATCAGTGGTAAATGCTCTTTCAGAACTTTGTGAGGTTGAAGTTAAAAGAGAAGGTCATATATGGAAACAATCATATGCAAGGGGAAAAGTCCTTACAGGACTTGAAATTATAGGTGATACCGAAGACCATGGAACGAAAACATATTTCAAACCTGATGCGGATATATTTGACGAGGTTGAATATGACTATGATGTACTTGCACAAAGATTAAGAGAATTAGCTTTTTTAAATAAAGGTGTAAGTATAAATTTAAGTGATGAAAGAACAGAAAAAAATGAAACCTTTTACTATGAAGGTGGTATAAAATCTTTTGTTGAATACTTAAATAGGAATAAAGAGAAAGTTCATAAAGAACCTATTTACGTAGAGGGTAAGAGAGATGATTACTCTGCAGAAATTTCTATTCAGTACAATGATGGATATAATGAAAATATCTTTTCATTTGCAAATAATATAGATACTGTAGAAGGTGGGACTCATTTAGCCGGATTTAAATCGGCACTAACTAGAGTTTTTAATGATTATGCAAAAAAATTTGGAATATTAAAAGAAAGTGATAAAAATTTATCTGGTGAGGATATAAGAGAAGGACTTACTGCTGTTATATCAGTAAAACTTACTGATCCTCAGTTTGAAGGTCAAACAAAAACTAAATTAGGGAACAGCGAAGTGCGAGGGATAGTAGATAATATAGTTGGAGAGGGAGTTAGTGCATTCCTTGAAGAAAACCCTCAAATAGCTAAGTCTATAGTTGATAAGGCATTAGTAGCAGCGCGTGCTAGAGAAGCAGCTAAAAAAGCAAGAGAGCTTACAAGAAGAAAATCTGTTTTGGAGAGTACATCACTACCTGGTAAATTAGCTGATTGCTCATCAAAAGATCCGGCAGAATGTGAAATCTATCTGGTAGAGGGTGATTCAGCAGGTGGGTCAGCTAAACAAGGTAGAGACAGAAGGTTTCAAGCCATTTTACCTTTAAGAGGTAAAATAATGAATGTTGAAAAACAGCGATTAGATAAAATTCTTGGATATGAAGAAATAAGAGCTATGATAACAGCTTTTGGAGGCGGAATAGGTAAAGACTTTGATGTTGAAAAAATAAGATATGACAAGATAATTATAATGACAGATGCAGATGTTGACGGAGCTCATATAAGAACATTATTGCTTACCTTCTTCTATAGATACATGAGGGAGCTTGTTGAACAAGGACACGTATATATTGCACAACCTCCTTTATATAAAATAAGTAAAAGTAAAAAAGATTATTATGCTTACGATGACAGAGAATTAGAAAGAACACTTATGGAAATTGGAGGTAAGGATAATAATACTAGTATACAGAGATATAAAGGGCTGGGAGAGATGGATGCGACTCAGCTTTGGAATACTACAATGAATCCAGAACAAAGAACACTTCTTCAAGTTACTGTAGATGACGCCATGGCTGCTGATGAAATTTTCACTATACTTATGGGTGATAAAGTAGAGCCTCGTAGAGAATTTATACATGAAAATGCAAAGAAAGTTGTAAACTTAGACATATAAAGAGGTGTAATTAATGTTAAATGAAGAAAAGATTTTACCGGTAGACATAAGCCATGAGATGAAAAAATGTTATATAGATTATGCAATGAGTGTTATTGTTGGGCGTGCTCTACCAGATGTAAGAGATGGTTTAAAGCCAGTTCACAGAAGAATTCTTTACTCAATGTACGAATTAGGACTTACCCCTGATAAAGGTTATAGAAAATGTGCCAGAATAGTAGGAGATGTTTTAGGTAAGTACCATCCACATGGTGACACAGCTGTTTATGACGCATTAGTTAGAATGGCACAGGACTTTTCTATAAGATATACATTGGTTGATGGTCACGGAAACTTTGGTTCTGTTGATGGAGATAGTGCAGCAGCAATGAGATATACTGAAGCTAAAATGAGTAAAATAACACTAGAGCTACTTAGAGATATAAATAAAAATACTGTGGATTTTATTCCAAACTTTGATGGTGAAGAAGAAGAACCTTCTGTAATACCATCAAGATTTCCTAATCTTTTAGTTAATGGTTCTGCTGGAATTGCAGTAGGTATGGCTACAAATATCCCTCCTCATAATTTAACAGAAGTTATAAATGGAATTGTCATGCTTATAGATAACCCTGATACTACAATACATGAATTAATGACTGAAATTAAGGGTCCTGATTTTCCAACAGCAGGAACTATCATCGGAACAACTGGAATAAGAGATGCTTATGAAACTGGAAGAGGAAAGATTGTTGTAAGAGCAAAAACAGAGATAGAGGAAGAAAAGGGTAGAACAAGAATAGTTGTAACAGAACTACCTTATCAAGTAAATAAAGCAAGATTAATCGAGAATATGGCGGAACTAGTTAAGGATAAAAGAATAGAGGGGATTTCAGACATTAGAGATGAATCAGACAGAGATGGTATGAGAATGGTAATAGAGCTTAAAAGAGATTCTAACCCTAATGTTGTATTAAATCAACTCTACAAGCATACAAAGCTTCAAGATTCTTTTGGAATTATTATGCTTGCTCTAGTTGATAATGAACCTGAAGTCTTAAATTTAAAACAAGTACTTGTTCATTATTTAAATTTCCAAAAGGAAGTAATAAGAAGAAGAACTAAATTTGATTTAGATAAGGCATTAGCACGTGCCCACATATTAGAAGGTTTAAGAATAGCACTTGACCATATTGACGAAGTAATAAATTTAATAAGATCTTCTAAAAATACTGAAGAAGCTAGAAATGGCCTTATGAATAAATTCAATCTTTCTGAAAAGCAATCTCAAGCTATACTTGATATGAGACTTCAGAGGCTTACTGGTTTAGAAAGAGAAAAGATTGAAAATGAGTATAATGAGCTTATGAATACTATAAAATATTTAAGAGAAGTACTAGAAAATGATGAGTTAGTTTTAAGTATAATAAAAGAAGAGCTTATAGAAATAAAGACAAAATATGGTGATGAAAGAAGAACATTAATACAAAAAAACAGTGATGAGATAAATATAGAGGACTTAATACAGGAACAAGATATAGTAATAACATTAACTCATTCAGGATATATAAAAAGAGTTGCAGCTGATACATATTCTGCCCAAAAAAGAGGCGGTAAAGGAATTCAAGCAACAGCAACAAAAGAAGACGATTTTGTTGAGCATATGTTCATCACTTCAACTCATAATAATATATTATTCTTTACAAACAAGGGTAGAGTATATAAATTAAAAGCTTATGAAATACCGGAGGCTGGAAGAACTGCTAAAGGAACAAATGTTATAAACTTGATACCTATAGCTACAGATGAAAAAATTCAAGCAGTTATAACCTTTAAGGAATTAGAGGAAGATAGCTACTTAATAATGGCAACCAGAGAAGGACTAATTAAGAAAACGCAAATAAGCCAATATGCTTCCATAAGAAAAAATGGATTAAATGCAATAAATCTTAAAGATGGTGACGAACTTATAGGTGTAAGAATGACCAGTGGTGAAAGTGAAGTGCTTATTTTCACTAATAATGGATACGCTATAAGATTTAGTGAAAAAGATGTAAGACCCATGGGTAGAACTGCTACTGGTGTTAGAGCTATTACACTTAGAGAGGGTGATATAGCTGTAGCTATGGATATTGTAGCTGAAGATAGCGACATATTAGTAGTTAGTGAAAATGGTTTTGGCAAAAGAACCCCTATATCAGAGTATACAGCCCATAGAAGAGGCGGAAAAGGAATTATAACATATAAAGTCAGTGATAAGACTGGGTATATTGTTGGTGCAAGAGTAGTAAAAGATGGTGATGAATTGATGCTTATAAACAGCAGCAATGTAGCTATAAGACTAAATGTATCAGGTATATCTACTACAAGCAGAAATGCTATGGGAGTTACACTAATGAAAACGGAAGAAGAACAAAAAGTTGTGGCTATCGCAAAAATTAATTCTGATGACGTAATAGAAGCTAACGAAGATAACATAGATAACGAATAATAAAGAGCAGGGAATTGGATTTTATTATGCTAGTAAAATCCAATTCCCTATTTATGTTATTAATATAAAATAAACTTGTCCTGGTGTGTCAATATACATAAATAAAAGAAAAAATGATAATTATGAAGAAATATCTAGATAAGTTTAGTTTATATTAAGTTTGGTATTAACAAAAGTATTTTAATTTGATAAAATATCACTTGTCTTCAGGTGACTGAATTAAAAATCAAGTAAACTTAAATAAGTTAACTAATAAATTTTTAAAAAAGTTATTGACAAGACAAAACAGTTATGATAAGATAAATAAGTCGCTAAGAAGCGACAAGATCTTTGAAAATTAAACAGAGTGAGATAAGAAAAAACTTATCTATTAAATAAACCAGCAATTCTTTTGAGCTACTAGATTAGTAGCCAAATAACAGTAATGAGCATTC
>NZ_JABAIW010000007.1:0-104812 GCF_014231265.1 Clostridium sp. DJ247
AAAAGTTTTTAACGTGCCGAAGTTTGGCAGCATATTCCGGAGTATAAGTTAAATTTCGGGCGTGATTATCTATAACTACTACTTATTCAATACAGTTTTCATTACCCCTGATGCTATTCTCGCAGCAGCTATTCCACCTTGACCTCCATCCTCTACAATTACAGCTACAGCTACTTGAGGATTGTCAGCTGGCGCAAATCCAATAAACCAAGAATGCGGAGGAGCATCTTTTCCCTCATCCTGATGATCTGCAGTTCCTGTTTTACCAGCAACCTTTATACCTTCGATAGCAGCATTTACACCAGTACCTTCATCTACAACTGACTTCATAAAGTTTTTCATAGTATTTGCAGTATCCGCAGAAACTATTTGCCCTATGGCTTCTGGCTGTATATCTTTTACTATAGCTCCCTTACTTGTAACCACCTGTTTTACTAAATAAGGTTTCATCATTATACCACTATTTGCTATAGTACTAGTAACCACTGCCATCTGAAGAGGACTAGCTAAATCACTGCTTTGTCCTATTGCACTCTGAGCAATGCTTCCTTTTTCATATTTTTTTAATGTTGGAAACTTACTAGGCTCTACAGGAATTCCATCTGTTGGAATCTCCTTGTTAAAGAAAAACTTCTCTGCTGTAGCCTTCAGTTTATCATTACCAAGTTCAAGTCCTAAAGCTCCAAAAACAACATTGCTAGAATGGGTATATGCCTGTCTAAAATCTAAATTACCTAACACTTCTCCATTAAAATTATTAAGTGAGTAATCCTTACTTATATATAAACTTCCACTATCATTAAAAGTCCTACCTTTAATACCAGAAATATTCTCTAATGCACTTACTGCTGTTACAGTCTTAAAAGTAGATCCTGGAGGATAGAGTCCCGCAGTAGCTCTATTAATTAGCGGTCTATTCTTATCTTGGTTTATAGATTTCCAAATATCTTGTAAGTTGTTAGGATTAAATGATGGCTTTGAAACCATAGCAAGAACCTCTCCTGTCTTTGGGTTCAATACAACCACAGCTCCTCTGTTATCTCCTAATAACTCGTATGCTTTATTTTGAACATTGTAATCTAATGTTGTAGTTAAACTATTACCTACTTTTTCCTCACTTTTGCCCTTATTTTTTATAAGACTCTTTATGTTATCTTCAATATCTGTAGACATAAGCTGTTCATCATATTTTCTTTCTAAGCCAGTAATCCCATACTTTATATCTACATACCCTAATATGTGAGCAAATAATTCCCCTCCGGTATATTCCCTTTTTTGTTTCTCTTGATTTATTTTTTCACTCTTAGTTAGAGGTTTACCATTTCGATCGTAAATAGTTCCCCTTAAAACTTCGTTTCTTTTTACCCAAAGTCTTTTATTATATTGGCTATTAACTATCTTAGGGCCCATAATAATTTCAAAATATGTCATATAGGATATCAAACCTATAAAGCATATTAAGAATACCATGAGAACTTTCTTTATATTGTTTGATATATCATTCATATCTATCTACCCTCTTCTGATATCTTTTGAATTATACCCAGTGAAAAGAATGTAATAAGCATAGAACTTCCTCCATAACTTACCAGGGGAAGTGTTATACCTGTAAGAGGTATGGCATTCATAACTCCACCTATAATAACCAACACTTGTGAAGCTATCATTGCACTATATCCTACAGCTAAAAGTCTTGAAAATTTATCTTCACTATATACAGCCGCCCTCATACATCTATAAAATAGAAGAAAATACAATATTATTATTCCAAACCCCATAAGTATTCCAAGTTCTTCACACAATGCCGCAAAAATAAAATCCGTTGTGTTAACCGGAACATATTCAGGATGCCCTAGTCCCAACCCTGATCCTGTAAGTCCTCCAGAAGCAATGGAAAACATAGATTGTACCACTTGGTAGCTTTTATCATTTGCATAGGGCCAAGGATCTCTCCATATTAATACTCTGATCCTTACGTGATCAAATAGCTTATAACTAATAGTTGCTCCTATAGCAAGTAATGCAAAACAAGAAGCTATATATTTAAATTTTGATGTAGCTATATAGAGCATAGTTATAGCCATTCCAAAGATTATTAAAGCAGATCCCAGGTCTTTTTGAAGTACCATAAATCCTAAGCATACCATAACTACCAACCCAGGTATTAATAAATCTTTAAAATTTTCATAGTCTTTTAAAGTTGAAGCTAAGTAAGCAGCTAAAAACAGCTTTCCAAACTCTGATGGTTGGAAACCATAACTACCTATAAAAACCCAGTTTTTTGAACCATTTATTTCTGTACCAATGAAAATAGCCATACCCATAAATAAGATTGTAAAAGCTAAATACAAATACTTATATTTACTAAAACTTTTTAAATCAGGCAAGAGAACAACTATTAATATAAAACCTGTTACTCCTATGGCAAACCATATTATCTGTTTTATGGAGTCTCCCATATTAATTCTATACAGCATAACCATACCTATAACAGATAATATACTGGAAAATATAAAGATATATTTATCTCCATCTGAGAAAAATTTTCTTATTATTAAATAGGAATATCCTATAAGAAGACATGTGACTAATGCCATAACCATTGCCCCTTTATCAAAGGGTTGTTTTAGTATAGCTAAATTCAAAAAACAAACCAAGCATAAAAGATAAGTATATCTCAAAAGTTTTTTCTCATCTCTGCTAGTATCCAATTTATTCACCACCAGTCCTTAATAAAGTGAAAAATGAGAATATTATATTATTATATTACTTTAAAGCATGTATTTCCTATTGTAATTTCGTCTCCAGCATTTAGATACTCTCGGCCTTGAACTTTTTTTCTATTTAACAATGTACCATTAGTACTTCCTAAATCTTCAAGCAGACAGTCATTGTTTCTTATGTACACTCTAGCATGATGCCCCGAAGCATATGGGTCGTCCAGTATCAGTAAGTTATCATTCTTTCTTCCTATGGTTATTTCACCTTGGACAGGAATTACTCCTCCCCTCCTTAGATTAGAATTATTACCAGCATTTATTACTTCTAACCCAAAGGATTTCCTATTAGTTTTTCTAGTTCTTTTTCCACCATTTTTAATATCCTTATACATTATTCTTAAAGCAAAGAAAATTATAATATATATTATTCCTATTATAATAATTTTAAAAATTATACTCAACTTACTAAGTTCCATATAATCACCTTCTTGTAACTATTTTATCCCATAGCCAACTGCCACTAATAACCCTTCTTCTTCAAGGGACATATGCATCAGCATATTAAAAGACTAGCATCTATATTATGGTTATGCTAGTCTTTATATAAATTATAACATCTTTTTCAGATATTGTCCTGTGTAAGAGGATTTATTTTTAACTATTTCCTCTGGTGTACCAGTACATAAAATAGTTCCTCCTTTTTCCCCTCCTTCTGGTCCTAAGTCTATAATATAATCTGCACATTTTATTAAATCAAGATTATGCTCAATAACCACTATAGTATTACCCGTGTCCACAATTCTTTGAAGTATATCTATAAGTCTACTTACATCATCAATATGAAGTCCAGTAGTAGGCTCATCTAATATATATAAAGTTTTTCCTGTACTTTTCTTAGATAATTCATAGGCAAGCTTTATCCTTTGTGCTTCTCCACCAGATAACTGTGTTGAAGGCTGACCTAATCTTATATATCCAAGCCCTACATCCATGAGTGTTTGCAACTTATTTTTTATTCTTGGTATATTTTCAAAGAACTTTAGAGCCTCATCTACTGTCATCTTTAAAATATCATCAATATTGTTACCCTTATATTTTACTTCAAGAGTTTCTCTGTTATACCTTTTACCTTTACACACCTCACAAGGAACATATACATCAGATAAAAACTGCATTTCTATTTTTATAATTCCATCTCCCTGACAAGCTTCACATCTTCCACCTTTTACATTAAAGCTAAATCTTCCAGGCTTATAACCTTTCATTTTAGCTTCTGATGTATTAGCAAAAACTTCTCTTATTATGTCGAATACTCCAGTATATGTGGCCGGATTCGACCTAGGAGTCCTTCCTATAGGACTTTGGTCTATATTTATAATTTTATCTATATTTTCAACACCAACTATATCTTTGTATATTCCAGGATTATCCTTTGAATTATTCAATCTCTTATTCAAGCCCTTAAATAATATTTCATTTACAAGGGTACTCTTACCAGAACCTGACACTCCAGTAACACAAGTAAATACTCCTAATGGAAATTCTACATTTACATTTTTTAAGTTGTTTTCTTTAGCACCTTTTACAATAATGGATTTACCATTACCAGATTTTCTTTCAGAAGGCTTCTCTATTTTCTTTTTTCCACTTAAATATTGGCCTGTTATAGATTCATCACATTCCATTATTTCATCGATAGACCCTGCTGCAATTACTTTTCCACCATGTTCACCTGCTCCTGGACCTATATCAACTATAAAATCTGCTTCTTTCATGGTATCTTCATCATGTTCTACCACAACTAACGTATTACCTAAATCTCTTAAATGCTTTAGTGTTGATATAAGTCTATCGTTATCTCTTTGATGAAGTCCTATACTTGGTTCATCAAGTATATATAAAACACCTACTAAGCTAGAGCCAATCTGTGTTGCTAATCTAATTCTTTGTGCTTCTCCACCTGATAGAGTACCAGAGGTTCTAGCTAAAGTTAGGTAATCTAGTCCTACATCTATCAGAAACTTTAGTCTACTGTTTATTTCTCTTAATATCTGATCACTAATAATTTTATCCTTATCTGACAGCTGAAGTCCTTCTATAAACTTCAGTTCATCTTTTATTGACATACTGCAGAATTCATAAATGTTTTTTTCACCAACAGTAATGGCTAAAACTTCCGCTCTTAATCTTGCTCCCTTACATTTTGGACAAGGGTTATTACTCATGTAATTTTCAACTTCACCCTTAATATAATCTGAATTTGTTTCTAAGTATCTTCTCTTTAAATTGTTAACTATTCCTTCAAAGGCGTGATTGAACTCCATATTAGTACCATCTTTTTTATAGTTAACTTTTATTTTATCTCCTTTCAATCCATATAGAAGTATATCTATAACTTCACGACTATATTCTTCTATAGGTACGTCTAACTGAAATTTATATTTTTTAGCTAAAGCCTTTAATATACTGAAAGTCCAAGAATCTTCTTTTAAACTTCCAGGTCCCCAAGGTATAATAGCACCTTCTACTATACTTTTGCTCTTATCAGGTATTATTAGCTTTTCATCTATCTCCATCAATGTTCCCAGACCATCACAATGATCACATTTTCCAAAAGGTGCATTAAAAGAAAACATCCTTGGAGTAATTTCACCTATGCTTATCCCACATTCTGCACAAGCAAACTTTTCGCTAAATAATATATCCTCTTCTCCAATTACATTTACTATAACTAATCCCTCAGATAGTTTTAACGAAGTTTCTATAGAGTCAGATAACCTACTTCTAATATCTGGCTTTATCACTAATCTATCTACTACAACTTCAATTGTATGCTTGATATTCTTTTCAAGTTTTACATCTTCCTCTTGTAAATCAATGGTTTCTCCATCTATTCTAGCTCTTACAAATCCATTCTTTTTAATATTCTCTAGCAGCTTTATATGTTCACCTTTTCTACTTTTTACTACAGGAGACAGTATTTGAATTTTTGTTTTCTCTGGCATATCTAAAATTTTATCTACCATTTGATCTACGGTTTGTTGAGTTATTTTCTTTCCACACTTTGGGCAATGAGGTACACCTATTCTGGCATATAGTAATCTTAAGTAATCATATATTTCTGTAACAGTTCCTACGGTAGAACGTGGGTTTCTACCTGTAGTTTTTTGATCAATAGATATAGCAGGTGATAACCCCTCAATATTCTCTACATCAGGTTTATTCATTTGACCTAAGAACTGTCTTGCATATGCTGACAGTGACTCAACATATCTTCTCTGGCCTTCTGCATATAATGTGTCGAAGGCTAAGGAAGACTTTCCTGATCCTGAAAGTCCAGTGAAAATAATCAGCTTGTCTCTCGGAATCTCTAAACTAACATTTTTCAAATTATGCACCTTAGCACCTTTTATTACTATGCTATTTCTCATTAGCTTTATCTCCACACTCCTTAAATTTTATTATAGTTAACAAAATATATTCATAAATGATAGACTCTAATTATTATTTATCTAAATTAGAGTTTCTAACTTTTCTTCTGTTTTTTTAACTTAAATATCATATCACGCAATGTAGCTGCTTGTTCAAACTGTAAGCTTTTAGCAGCTTCTTTCATTTCTTTTTCGTATTTTTCAATAAGTTCATCTATATTTTCATTATTAGCCTTAATAGCTTCTTCTAAACTACCATACTCAGCTTTTTCCTCCGAAACTTTTGTAGCTTCTATTAGTTCTCTTATTTCTTTATTAATTGTTTTAGGTACTATACCATGCTTTTCATTATATGCTATTTGTATTTTTCTTCTTCTAGTAGTTTCAGATAAGGCTTTGTTCATAGAATCAGTTATAGTATCCGCATACATTATAACCTTACTTTCTGAGTTTCTTGCTGCTCTACCAATAGTCTGTATAAGTGATCTTTCAGATCTTAGAAACCCTTCCTTATCCGCATCAAGAATAGCTACTAGTGCTACTTCTGGAATATCTAAGCCTTCCCTTAAAAGATTTATGCCTACTAACACATGAAATTCGCCTTTTCTTAAATCTCTTATTATCTTCATTCTTTCTATAGTATCTATACCAGAATGCATATAGTTTGTTTTTATACCCATATCTTTTAGATAATCAGTTAAATCCTCAGCCATTTTTTTCGTAAGAGTAGTTACCAATATTCTAAAACCTCTATCTATAGTTTCTTTTATATTTGCATATAAATCATCTATTTGTCCTTTAATTGGTTTAACTATAATCTCCGGATCTAATAATCCAGTTGGCCTAATTATCTGTTGAGCTATATTTGTAGAGTGATTTAGTTCATAATCAGCTGGCGTAGCACTGACAAAAACTACTTGATTTAACTTATCTTCAAACTCATTAAATTTTAAAGGCCTGTTATCAAAGGCTGAAGGCAATCTAAAGCCATAGCCAACTAAAGATTCTTTTCTTGATCTGTCTCCACCATACATAGCCTTAACCTGCGGCAGCGTCACATGACTTTCATCTATAAAAAGCAAGTAATCCTCTGGAAAATAGTCTATTAATGTTTGTGGGGCCATTCCTTTTGCTCTTCCATCAAGTATTCTTGAATAATTTTCAATACCACTACAGTATCCGACTTCCCGCATCATTTCAATATCAAAATTTGTTCTTTGCTTAAGTCTTTGTGCCTCTAACAGCTTATCTTCAGCTGTCAGTTCTCTCAACCTATCTTCTAATTCCTCTTCTATCTTTCTTATTGCAACTTCTAGTCTTTCTCTTGAAGTTGCAAAGTGAGATGCTGGAGATATAGACACATGTTTCATAGTACCTATTATATTACCAGTTAAAACATCAAATTCTTTTATCTTATCAATCTCATCACCAAAAAATTCAACTCTTATACCTTTATTAGTATAGGAAGCAGGAAATATATCTAATACATCTCCCTTTACTCTAAAGGTACCTCTGACAAAATTCATTTCATTTCTTTCATATTGTATTTCTACAAGCTTCTTTAAAACTTCATCTCTGTCTTTAACCATACCTTGTCTTAGTGATATAGTAAGATTCTTATATTCCTCTGGATTACCAAGTCCATATATACATGACACTGATGCAACCACTACCACGTCTTTCCTTTCAAGAAGGGCTGAAGTTGCTGAGTGTCTTAACTTATCTATTTCATCATTAATTGATGCATCTTTTTCTATAAAAGTATCTGTTTGAGCAACATATGCTTCAGGTTGATAATAATCGTAGTATGATACAAAGTATTCAACACAATTTTCAGGAAAAAATTCTCTGAACTCAGAACAAAGCTGAGCTGCTAAGGTTTTATTATGCGCCAATATAAGCGTTGGTTTTTGAACTTTTTCAATAATATTCGCCATAGTAAAAGTTTTACCTGAACCAGTTACACCGAGAAGAGTCTGAAACTTTTCTCCTCTTGAAATACCATCTACTATACTTTTTATTGCTTTAGGCTGATCCCCTGTTGGCTTGAATTTAGAATGTATTTTGAAATTTCCCATTCTTTACTCATCCTTCTCCTTATTTTTCATTTTATCTAATATTTCTCCAAACCTTGTCTCATTTAGTTTTACAACCATACTATCTTTTGGAACACCTCTCGGTACAAAAACTATACCTAACTTCTTATCACTATTCATTTTATTATAGCTTACCTGCTCAAGGTTACCTGTAACCTTTTTAACCTTAAACCATATGAAACTTGAGCACTGCTTTATGGCTTCTGTAATCTTCTCTTCCGTTTCTATTTTTTCATCATTAATCTCTACTAATAAATCTCCGCTTTTTATGCCCATTTCATTAGCTGGAGAGTTGGGAGCAACATCCAATACCATTATTCCCTCTTCTCCACTTATATACTTAGGCTCACCTTTTATTTCTAGGTACCTTTGAACGGCAATTATAGCTTCATGAGCTAAAGGTGCAAATATCAATACCAAAACTTTTAAGTATATATTCATAACAGCAAGCTGAGCCAATCCAAATAGAATTAGGCTATATATTATTATAAAAATCCCTGACATAAATGCCTTTTCTTCCTTGTCTTTTGTAAATGTCACACTACTATAACCCATAATGCCATAAAAAGGAACTAACATAAGCATTGCATCTTTTAAAATATCAGCTGGAATAGAATTTCTTACTTTAGGCCACCACTGAGGTAGTGTGGTTTGAGAAGCTGTAACAATATCAGAACTGTTATGAAGCATAAAAAATATGGCTATAGGTAGTACCCAGTATCTTTGTAATGCAAAACCACCTATTATTTTTCCATCTCTGCTAGTAAAAACAGGTATATATCCTTTACTTCCATCAATCATTATAAGTATACCCTCTATTAAATGTAACACAGCAACCATAGTCATTAAGGCCACTATATCTATCTTAAGAATGTCGACTTCAGGTTTATTAAAAACTTGTGCCGCTATGGTAAGTATAATACTAACAGCTCCCAGAGCTGCCCCAGAATAGGCAAAACACACTAACTTTGGGCTGAAAAGCATGAAAATTATAGATACCAAAAATATTAAGTCTACTGAGGAATTTTCATCAAAAACTATACCCAAGTAAGACATTATAACACTTGCAAAAACGCCTGCAAATATTCCCATAACAATTTGTGATATAGTAAGTTCAAAAGGTGATATTATTTTTTCACCTATTATCATTTTCTGCATAAAAGCTGTCTTCTTATTTTTTCTGTAAAGCATAAATGCAAGTATAACTAAAAGCATTACTAAATATGGTTCTGTTAATGCAAATGCTACAGATCTTAAAGTATATAGTAAGATACTCATTAAAATTATTTCCCCTCTCCATAAATGAAGTTAGACAGAAAACTTCTGTCTAACTTAAAATCCTATATAGGTACTCTGACCTGAAATTTAACTACTTTACTTTACTCTTAGCTATTTCTAGTGCTTTATTAAATTGAGGATCTACACTTCTGTCATAAGGTTTTTCTCTTAAGCTATCAGGATATTGAACTGCTACATCTGGGCTAATACCTATATGATGTATGTTTACTCCATTTGGAGTGTAATACTTGGAAATTGTAACTTTCAATGCTGTACCTTCTCCAGTATCTAGCATTGTTTGAACAACTCCTTTTCCAAAGGTTTTTTCACCAACTAGAGTACCTATTTTGTAGTCTTTCACCGCACCTGAGAATATCTCAGATGCACTGGCTGTTCCTTCATTTGTAAGTATTGTTATAGGTAATCCTATGAAGTCGCCTCCACTAGATTTGTATTCTTGTTTTTTGTTATACTTATCTATAGTTGAAACTATAACTTTTCCTTTAGGTACAAAATCTGAAACCATATCTACACATTCATTGAGAAGTCCACCTGGGTTTCCTCTTAAGTCTATAATTAATGATTTCATACCTTTATCCTTTAATTCTTTCACCTTGTTGCTAAAATTCTTTGCAGTATTTTCATCAAACATTGTAACCTGAATATATCCAATATTGTTATCTATCATTTCGTCTTTTACAGTAACTAAATTTATCTTAGCTCTCTTTAATTTTACATCAAAAGTTCCCTTAGCTTCTCTATATAAGGTTAGAGTTACATCAGTTCCATCTTTACCTTTCATTAAAGTCACTGCTTTATCAAGATCCTTACCACTTACATCAGTACCATCTACTTTTTCGATTATATCCTTTGGTAATATTCCTGCTTTTTTAGAAGGGGAATCTTCAAAAACATCTACTACTACTATGTTATTTTCTTTTGACTGAACTTGAAGTCCTACACCACTATAGTTTCCTTGAGTTTGCATATTAAATTCTTCAAATTCTTTTTTATTCATAAATACTGTATAAGGATCATTCAGGGCTGAAGTCATACCTTTTACTGCTCCTTCTACTAAATCTGAATCATTAATCTTTCCATCATAATATTTATACAAAGCACTTCTTACCTCAAAGAGCTTTTCAAACTTAGATACCTTATTTAATACATATAAATTTGTTCCAAACATAGTAGCTAAGTTGGTTATAAGTACAATTGCTATAGTCCCTAATACCCATTTCTTTTTATTATTCAAAATTTCCACCTCTCCGTCATAAGCCTTCTACTCTATAGTATTTATATAAATCTTAAATAATTATAACACTAAAAAAAATAAATTTGCAAAACTATTTGTAAAATTTCATATATTGCTTATAAAATCAGCATGCAGCTTAATACTGCATGCTGATTTTAATTATAATGTAATCTAAATATTATACATTTATTCCATGACTACCCGCTCTAATACTCCCATCTGAATTAAGTTTTACTTTATCCATTCGGACTACCAGCCCTAAGACTCCCGCTTCTACAAGCGGTGAGTTAAGGGCTGGTACGCACTGGATTGGTTTAACTAAAATTCAGATGGGGTCAAAAACCCCACCTGAATTAAGTTTCACTTTATATTAAACAGATAAGAATTTTCTTATAGATAGTATACTACCAATTGATCCTATAACAATACCCATAACTATAAATAAACCTAATATACTAGTTAACACATAATTTGGAGATACTAATTGCATGGTTAACAATCCACCGGAAGCTCTGTTATAGGCTATAGTATATGCATAATATAATAATATATCTGCAAATATTCCTCCTATAACACCAATTATTATACCTTCCATTATGAAAGGCCATCTTATAAACCAGTCAGTAGCTCCTATGTATTTCATTATCCCTATTTCTCTTCTTCTTGAGTATAAAGTAATTTTTATGGTATTGCCTATTAAAAATAGTGATACTCCAATCAGTATTACAAATATAACTCCACCTACCCATTTAATAGTACTGGTTACAGCTATAATCTTATCTACAATTTCTCTTCCATCTTTAATAGTTTCTATTCCTTGCATGTCCTTAATATTATTTACAACCTCAGTAACCATTTCTGGCTTTTGCACTTTAACTATATATGAATTAGGTAGTGGATTATTTTTTTCTAATCCTTCAACCAATCCCTTATTCTGTCCAAGTTGACTTTTAAACTTTTCCATAGCTTGTGCTTTGCTTTCATAGGCTACATCTACTACGCCACTTACATCCTTGATTTTTTTCTCTAGATCTCTTTGCTGAAGCATTGTGATATCATCCTTCAGAACTACCCTTACCTCAACTTTAGATTCCACTTCTAATATTCCTTGTTTAACATTAAGTATTGTAAGTAAAAATATACCTAAGATAAA
The DNA here is from genome assembly GCF_014231265.1 of Clostridium sp. DJ247. NCBI lineage: Bacteria > Bacillati > Bacillota > Clostridia > Eubacteriales > Clostridiaceae > Clostridium > Clostridium sp. DJ247. The sequence continues at coordinate 11,934 of NZ_JABAIW010000007.1, forward strand.
TAACGTTGCTGCAACAGTAGCTGATGACGCGATACTTGTAACTTTGTTTCTTTTCAAGCTTTTCAATGAATCTAATATAAAGAATTTTATTGTACTAATCCTCATAGCCGTATGCTCCTCTCTGTTCATCCCTTACTATGATACCTTTTTCAACAGCAATAACTCTCTTTCTCATAGCGTCAACTATATCTTTAGCATGAGTTGCCATAACTATAGTTGTACCGGCACGATTTATATCATTAAGAGTTTCCATAATATCCATAGCAGTTTCCGGATCTAGGTTTCCTGTAGGTTCATCGGCAATCAATATAGCAGGATTGTTAACAATAGCTCTAGCTAAAGATATTCTCTGCTGTTCTCCACCAGATAACTCATGTGGAAAAGCCTTATATTTATTTGCTAATCCTACTAAAGAAAGCACTAAAGGTACCTTTTTTCTTATTTCTCTTGAAGGAGCTTCAATAACTCTCATTGCAAATGCAACATTTTCATAAACATTTAGAGTTGGTATTAGTCTAAAATCTTGAAAAACTACCCCTATTTTTCTCCTATAATAAGGAATCTCTTTTCTTTTAAGATTTGTTACATCCATATCATTTACTAATATACTTCCACTAGTAGGTTGTACCTCTTTCAAAAGCATTTTTATAAAAGTTGATTTACCAGCTCCACTTGGTCCAACTAAAAATACAAATTCACCTTTTTCTATATTTACATTTATATTTGATAAAGCAAATATATTATTACCATAAACCTTAGTTACATTTTTAAACTGTATCATCAAAACATCTCCTTGTTTTTACATAACTCTCAAAGCTTTTTTACATAACTACGTTATATTATAACATAATGAGACAAGAAATTAAAAATTAATTCTATGAAATTATTATTAACAAAAAAAATAACATATACAATTGAACATAATTCAACCATATATGTAATATAGAGTAAAGATATCAGAGATCCCCTAGTATATCTTTAAATCCCTCTCCCAAGACTTCATGGGCATTACTTACTGTAATAAAAGCTTTAGGATCAATTTCCTTTATATATCTCTTCAACCTTATAAATTCTTTTCTACTTAATACTGTATATAAAATATACGAATCCTCTTTTCTATACCCACCTTTACCATTAAGAATAGTACATCCTCTTCCTAATTCTTTTATAACAAACTTATTTATTAAATCAATTTTGGAACTCATTATTAATAACTGTTTAGAGATGTTAAATCCTTCTATAACAGTATCTATTATAATACCATTTCCAATAACGGATAAAATTGCATACATACCTATTTCTGCTCCAAAGGAAGCTCCTGCAAAAATTGTTACAATCACATCTACAACAAAAAGTGATTTTCCCATATCCAAGTGAGTAAACTTATTTATTATTTTGGCTAAAATATCTGTACCACCAGTTGATGCATTTTGATTAAAAACTATACCCATGCCAATTCCACACAAAAACATTCCAAATAATGATGCTAATAGTAAATCTTTTGTAATTACCATGGCTGGAGTCATTACCCTATCCATGATAGAAATTATACCTGATAAACTTAGGCTAGCGTATATAGTTTTAGCTCCAAACTTATTACCAATGACAATAAAAGCCACTATAAATAATACTATATTCATAATAAGTAAAAGAATTCCTATTTGTAACTTTGGTATAAAGTTATTAACTATAATTGCTATACCAGTAATTCCACCAGCTGCTATTTTGTTAGGTGCTAAGAAAAATTCTATGCCTAAAGCTACTAATAAAACACCTATAGTAATTAAACTATACTCTTTAAATGCTTTCATAAAACTTTAACTCCTATGATAAATAATTAAAATACTAATTTATTTATTCCCTATTCTTGAATTTATATTACTATAGATAACCATAGCTTAAATTTAAAAGTTCCGTACCTATAAAATAAGAACTCCGTAAAAATTTACGGAGTTCTTTATAATGTTGTATTTTCTTAATTCATATAGCTAACTACTTTAATGTTAAAACCCTTTTTACTGCTTTTACTATATCTTCTGCTGTCAAACCATATGCTTTTAAAAGTTCTGCTGGTTTTCCGCTTTCTCCAAAGGTGTCTTTTACTCCAACTCTCACCACAGGCGTAGGTTGGTTTTCACTTAGCACTTCACATACAGCAGAGCCTAATCCTCCAATTATGTTGTGCTCTTCTACGGTTACTACCGCACCAGTTTCTCTAGCAGCATTTGTTATTGCTTCGCTATCTATAGGCTTTATAGTATGTATATTTACAACCTTAACTTTTATTCCTTCTTCTGCTAGAGAATTATAAGCTTCTAAAGCTGCCTCTATCATTATTCCAGTAGCAAAAATAGTTGCATCTTTTCCCTGTCTTAATGTAACTGCCTTTCCTATTTCAAACTTATATTCTGGATTGTTATTTATTACAGGAACTCCTGCTCTTCCAAGTCTTACATAGCATGGTCCTTTGTATTCTGCAACTGCTCTAATTGCAGCTTCAGTTTCAATAGCATCACTTGGACAAATTACTGTCATATTAGGTACACTTCTCATTAAAGCTACATCTTCTATAGCTTGGTGTGATGCACCATCTTCTCCTACTGTAAGTCCTGCGTGAGTTGCACATATCTTTACATTTAAATTTGGATAACAAATAGAGTTTCTTATTTGTTCGAAAGCTCTTCCTGCTGCAAACATAGCAAAGGTACTAACGAACGGTATCTTATCGCAAGTTGACAAACCTGCTGCTGCTGCAACCATATTAGCTTCAGCTATACCCATATTTATAAATCTTTCAGGACAAACCTTTTTAAAATCCGCTGTCTTAGTTGATTTAGATAAATCAGCATCAAACACAACTATTTTCTCATTTTCCTGTCCTATTTTAGCTAAAATTTTCCCATACGCTTCTCTTGTAGCTATCTTATTAGACATTATTCTTCACCTCCTAATTCTTGTAGAGCTTTTTCGCATTGCTCTTTACTCGGTGCGTTTCCATGCCAACCAACCTCATTTTCCATGAAAGAAACACCTTTACCTTTAACAGTCTTACAGACTATTACAGTAGGCTTATCTTTTATTGTTTTAGCTTCGCCAATTGCATTTATAATTTGCTCAAAACTATGGCCATCTATTTCTATAACATGCCAATTGAAAGCCCTAAACTTATCCCCGATAGGTGCTGCAGACATTACTTCTTCTATTGGACCATCTATTTGAAGCCCATTATAATCAATAAAAGCCGTTAAATTATTAAGCTTATAGTGTGCTGCTGACATAGTAGCTTCCCATACTTGACCTTCTTCTAATTCACCATCGCCAAGTAATACATAAACTCTATAGTCCTTTTTATCCAGTTTGCCAGCTAATGCCATACCAACTGCTGCTGATATTCCTTGACCTAAAGATCCTGTAGACATATCAATCCCTGGAACGTCATTCATATTTGGATGTCCCTGAAGAATTGAACCAATTTTTCTAAGAGTCTTTAATTCTTCAACATCAAAATAACCTCTCCTAGCAAGGGTGCTATATAGTACTGGTGCAGCATGCCCCTTAGAGAGTACAAATCTATCTCTATCTAAGTCTCTAGGTTTTTCTGGAGTTACATTCATTTCATTAAAATATAACGTAGTCAAAATTTCTACAGCTGATAATGATCCACCTGGATGACCTGAAGCAGATTCCGTTAACATTTTTACAATGTCTTTTCTAATTATCGTTGCTACTTGTTTCATCTCTTCAACACTTTTTTTCACAATCTTAACCTCCTAGTAGGCTTATTCTTAAAAATTCTCTTATTATTTTATCACAAAAAACCTTTTTTATATATAAATTCATATAATAAAATTCCTAAATTTAGTATAAACTAAAAATAAGGGTTTGTAAACAAACCCTTATTTAAATTATTGTAGCCCTACACTTACTAGAAGTGCATCATCTACCTTTTTCATATCTATATCGGTCATGTGACCTATCTTTTCCTTTAATCTTCTTTTATCTAAAGTTCTTATCTGCTCAAGCAAAACTACAGAATCCTTATTAAGTCCATAAGCCTCTGATGAAACTTCTACATGAGTCGGGAGTTTTGCCTTATTTATCTGAGAAGTAATTGCTGCTACAATTACAGTGGGGCTGTATTTATTACCAACATCATTTTGAATGATGATAACTGGCCTTATACCTCCCTGTTCTGAACCCACTACGGGACTTAAGTCAGCATAAAATATATCTCCTCTTTTCACTAATGTTGTCATCAGCCAAATCACTCTCCGAAAGCTTCGCTTCATATTCTTTAAATTCTTTCATGTCACTTGCAAAGCCCATTTCTGCAAACTCAAGATTAAGTTGAGCCATCTCTTTATATCCTTTTTCCATTTGCTCTATAATATTCAACCTTTTTTTCTCTTTAATATATAATATGATTGCTTCCCTAATAAATTCACTTCTTTTTTTGCAATCTTCCTGTAGTGCCTTATTAAATTCATTGTATAGTGTTTCTGAGAGGTTTACTACTAATCTCTTTGAATTTGACATATAAAAATCAATACCTCCTATTAACTTAAGCGAAAGATATGTACACACAAATTATAGCCTCAAAACTGTCAATATGTCAAAGAAATTATGCGTAGTTTCTCCATTTTCCTACTTGTATTTTTTGCACATAATTCCTTATTTTATCAGATTTGCTATATGTGTGTATATGTATATGTATATTTTGTTTAAATATGTACTCCGCTGTATCATTAATAGTTTAATAAATACTAAAATAATCAATAAGTATATTCTATCATAAATAAATATATTTACTAGATACTACTATATGAAATTCTCAGAAATTTTATTAAAATTTTATACTATGCTAGTATATTTTACAAAGTATTAAAGTTATATACATTAAATTTATATAAGCTTATACATAATTTCTAACTTTAACTATTTGTTTATTTTTAATATATACTCTAGGTACTCTTTTGCTAATCATACACAATACTTCATAACTTATTGTCCCTAATATATCAGCTATATGGTCTGCATTAAATTTAACATTGCCTTTACTACCTAAAAGTATAACTTCGTCTCCAATTTTTACCTCTCCCACATCCGTAACATCCACCATACACTGATCCATACATATGTTTCCGATTACAGGTGCAAACTTTCCATTAATAATTACCTTGGCCTTTCCAGACATAATCCTTGAGTATCCATCCGCATAGCCCAAGGGTAATGTTGCTACTATACTCTTTCTTTCTGTCTTAAATTTTCTTCCATAACCTATATAGCTATCTTTTTCTACAGTTTTTACATAAATTACATTAGCTTTTAGTGTCATCACCGGTTTTATATTCAACTGATTTTTATCCACATACTTTGAAGGATAGTATCCATAAAGTATTATACCAGGTCTTACTCCATCATAATGGGCATTTTCTAATTCCATTATAGCTGCACTATTAGCTATATTCCTCATATTTATACTTACCTTTTCTTCTTTTAGCTTATTATAAAATAAATTATATGTATCTAATTGTATGTTGGAATATTCTTTATCCTGCTCATCTGCTGTAGCGAAGTGTGAAAATAATCCTTCTAATTCTATATAGGGCAATTTGCTAATCTTTATTATATCCTTAATGCTTTCTTCATTGAATAGAAACCCTATTCTACCCATGCCAGTATCAATGGCAATGTGAACTTTAATAGTTTTATTTGCTTCTTGAGCTAATTTTGATAAACTGCATGCATATTCATAGGATGATACTGTTGGTTGTAAATCATAGTTAATTAAATCTTTTGATAAACTCTCAGGTGTAAGTCCTAAAAGCATAATTGGACATTTTATTCCGCTATTTCTTAACTCTATACCCTCATTCAGCGTTGCTATAGCTAGTCTAGTAGCTCCATTTTCTAAAAGTACTGGAGCTATATCTATGGCTCCATGTCCATAAGCATCAGCTTTAACAACAGCTATTATCTCCTTACTTGTAGCCTTAAGCTTAATCTGCTTCATATTATAAGCAATTTTATCTAAATCTATTTCTGCCCATACAGGTCTGAAATTATTAAACATAATATTCCACCTCTTATATCCCTTGTATTTAACATATCTCTAAAATAATTTAACTGCAACTTAACAGCAATTATTAAACATTTCTATGTTTCTATTAATTATGTCCAAGTCTTATACTTATATTTTATACCTTAATTAAAATATAATAAGTACCACAGAAGCCATTTTTTATTATATAGGTGGCTTATTTTAATCAAATTAATAAACATTAATAATAAAAAAACAAAATGGCACAAGACTCTATAAAAAGTTCATGCCAAGGCTAACGTCTACTATTCAACATTAAATAATTCCTTGTCTAATTCTGTATTAGCTGCGAAATTAGAATACTCAACAGTAATTTTTTTCCTATTTTTGTTGTCATATATATAAAGATACTTTGGCGTAAAACCTGTAGCATTAATATACAACTCAGCTTTATCAATATTTTTATTGTTACCTGGAATATCCAACTCAATAACCTGAAACTCATTGTTATCTATGTTTTTATAAAAGGTTTTTATTTTTTCATTAGTATAAATTAAATTAATATACTCACCTATAAAACTTTGTTTAAATACACTATCAAAATCTTTATCTGTATCATAATTGAAACCATTATGTATATCTTTAACATATATCTTATTTTCCTTATATATTAATATTCTGTTCTTTTCTAAGTCAAGTCTTTGTCCATATTTTTTACTATAGGCTTGTTTTCCATTGTAATTCACTACTTGTTTATCGTTCTCTATCTTTATATTTATATCTGAACTATAGCTATCCAAGCTTTTTAAATATTCAATACCATCCTCTGTATTTTTAACTTCTTTTCCACATCCTACAAGAAAAATTGAAAACACAAAAGATATAAAGAACAATACTAATAGTTTTTTTTTCATTCCAATCCTCCCACAAGTACACTTTTTAAGCATATATTACACTATTAATACTATTCTTCTATGTGTTTTTATATTCTAAGCTTGGCAAAATTAATTACTTAAAAAATTTTTTATAGCAAAAGGAATTTTATCAAGTACATGACTAGCATTTACGCAAAACATTTCTTTTGACAGCTTCTCTCCACAATATCCATGAATAAATGCAGCTATATAGGCAGCCTCCATAATTTTATACCCTTGACCAATAAACGATGCTATCATACCTGTAAGACAATCTCCCATTCCTCCTGAAGCCATGGAACTGTTTCCTGTAGAATTAACTATCACTCTGTTGCCATCTGTGATTATAGTATTATATCCTTTAAGCAGCACAGTAACCTGATTTTCCTTAGCAAAATTTTTAGCAACCTCTATTCTGTGGTTCTTAATATAATCTAATGATAATCCTGTTATCCTTGACATCTCACCAGGATGTGGTGTAATTATAACCTCTGAACTTTTATTTTTTAATACATCTATTCTATCTTTTAGTACATTTATACCATCTGCATCAATAACAACAGGTACTTTTGAAACACTTAAAATTTTTTCTACTAATAAGCTAGTAGCTTTGTTATTTCCCATACCTGGACCTATGGCAATGCAATCACTTTTATTAATATAGTCATCTATTTTACAATTCTCATCAAAAGTAGTAGTCATTGCCTCTAAAAGTTTAGTACTTAAAATTGGTTGAATTTTTTTACTACAGCACAAAGTCACAAGTCCTGCTCCACTTCTAACAGCTCCTTGGGTGCAAATATATGCAGCTCCTGTGAACCCTTCTGCTCCAGCAATTATTAATACTTTGCCATAATCACCTTTATGAGAGTATTTATCCCTTTTCTTTATATTCTTCCTTATCATTAATTCATCTACAATAAATTCATTTTCATGAAACTTGCTTATTGCAGTTTCTGGTATACCTATATCTTCTATTATTATTGTTCCTATGAATTTATCTGTATCATAATTTAAAAAACCTTTTTTATATAATTGAAATGAAACAGTCTTATTAGCTCTGATACAATTTCCTAATATGTTGCCAGTGTTGCTATCCATACCTGAAGGTATATCAATTGATATTGTATATTTACTATTTTCATTAATTATAGATATAACGGAGTCAAATATTCCATCAATATTTCTAGATAAACCTGTTCCAAACAGTGCATCTATAGTTACCTCACTGTTCACTATTGCATCTCTTAAATTATTAATGTCTTCTATATTCTCAACCTTACTTATTTTTATTCCTATTTTTTTTAATATTTCATAATTTATCTTACAATCATCTGACATTTCTTCTTTGTTACCTACTAAGAATACCTGTATCTTCTTATTTAATATATGTAAATGTCTTGCTATTGCAAATCCATCCCCACCATTGTTTCCTTTTGTACATATTATACAAAAAGAATTATATGTATTAGTATCTATATTTTTTATGACCTTAATTGCAGCATTTTCCATTAATACAATACCAGGTATTTTTAATTCATTAATACAATAGTTATCTATCATCCTCATTGTTTCTGCAGTTGCAATCCTCAAGCTTATCAACCTCCATAACTGCATATGCAATTGCACTATCAACACCATGTGATATACTTAGATGAATTTTGTAATTTCCATATTTTTGAGCAAGAAGCTTCGCTTTACCTTTTAGTACAACAATTGGTTTACCTGCTGCTGTTCTATCAATTTCTATATCTTTAAACTCAAAACCACTAAAACCTGTACCTAGTGCTTTAGCAACCGCTTCTTTGGCAGCAAACCTGCCAGACACAAATTCTGGTCTTAAGTTTCTGCTCTTTAAATACTCAATTTCATTTTTACTAAAAATTCTATCTATAAAGTTAGCATGCTTATCAATAGCTTCTTTAATTCTTCTAATTTCAACTATATCAACCCCAACTCCTAGAATCAAAAACATCACCCCCTCCATATGAATATAATAAAATAAATTTTACCTTTTTAAAAGTTAAAAGAAATCAATTAACACAAATCTAAAAGAAAAAAAGAGGATTTTTCCTCTTTAATCTCTGATTAGTTATATTAGTATGCAATAGATTTTATTTCTTTATCAAAGTCAACTATATATTCGTCAATATAGTCCCCTAGTACGTCAATTAGATGTACTGGCGATACTGAGTTATCATATAACATTTTTAGGAGATTATGTACCTTATATCTTTCAGTACTGATATTTTCTACACAATCTCTTTCTATATTTACTAACTTACCATCTTCTAGATCTTGTCTTTCAATTTCTATTCCATATGACTGTACCTCTATAGTATCTGTCTCATATGTAATAGACATCTTTCCCTTTAATAGTCTGTAAAAATAGTTACACTTAATCCCTTGTAAATTTTCAGTTCTAACTAGATTTTCTACTATCATCGCGTGTTCCCCCCATAATTAACTTCATAAATATATTAGCATACTACATAAAAAAAATATGTCATATCATGATTAAGTTAATTATAAGTTATCCCTCTTATATGACATCAAAAAGCCTGTAACACCATATCTAATACCATATAGATTACTTTAATGTAATTATCTACCTTTTTATCAAAAATCATTGTCGAATAGCTAATTATTTTGACTAGTTCTTTTTTTAAGGACAAATTGGATAGAATCCATCAAAGTACCATCATTAACTCCTATATATTTGCAAATATCTTCCAAAATGAGTATTGAGGCAACCTCTAGTGCGCACTGATCACCTTCACAATGCTTCATATTATACAATTCTATATACTCTGATAAAGCATCTTTTTTACAGCTTATATCACAATACATACTATTTAATGTGTCATATAATATATTATAAGAAAGTATGACAAAATCCATTTTAGCCTTTTCGCTACTATTTACAACATGCTTTACTATGTTATTTAGGGAAATCTCTTTGTAGTAACCCTGCATATGCGTATCATAATTATTAGCTACATATCGCCCTATAACATAACTGTCGATTAAAGCTATTTCCCCTTCTGTATTAAATATTATTGCTATATCTATATTTTTCTTTCCTTCCTTTTTTATTTCTTCGATTAATTCATTTATTCTCTTATTAAACATAGTTGTAAATCTAGAGTCAAAGACAAAGTACTCTAACTCCCTACTTGCACACTCAGCAATAAACTCGGAAAAATCTCTGTAAATTTTTTTCATATGATCCCTACTTCTCAAAATATCACCTTCTAGAATATGTTTTTATGTATAACGACTTTTTTATTTTAATAAATAAACACATATTGTTTATTTTTTCTCAGAGAATAAAAAAATATACTTATAAATGAAAGCAATATTAAAATAAGGTCCCTGTACGGAAACTTATAGGGTGTGATCATATGTAAATTTATACATAATTATAAGCTTCGTTTAAGTTTACGTTTTCTATCATAGGCAAGAACAGCGTTTAGTTCTCCTCCCATAATTATTGTTATAGAGACTAAAAACAGCCAAGTAAGTAATACAATTACAGCTCCTATACTTCCGTAAATTCTTGAATAATTGCCAAAGTTATCTACATAAAAACCAAAGCCTATTGATACGATGATTAAACCTATGGTAGAAAAAATAGCTCCAGGTATAACTTCTTTCCAAGTTAACCTCTTACAAGGGGTATAATGGTATACTGCTGCAAATATAAATAATGTTGATGCAGTAATAACTACATATCTGGTTATATCCCATACTTCTTTAAACATATAGGAAAAACCTAACTTTATAAATAAGAGGGTACCAAGGGTTTCTCCAAATACTAATAAAGAAATAGTTATAACTATTATTAAAGCCACACCAAAGGTACATAATATCGATATTATATAAATTTTAATAATGGACCTACATTCTGTTTCTCCATAGGCCTTATTAAGTCCTCTTATTACTGCATTAAACCCACCTGAAGCTGACCATATTGTAAATATTAAACTTATAGATAGCAAGTGACCATTTCTAGTATCCACCACTTCTATTACAGTACTTTCTATAAGACTAATAATACTATATGGAAGTATCTTATTTAAGCTAATCAATACATCTTGACTATGCAAAGAGCTATATCCTATTAAGGTCATTAAAAATATCAAAAAAGGAAAAAAGGAAAAGATAAAACTATACGCTAGCTGCGATGATAATGCCATTATTTCATCATCTTTAAATCTAAAGATTAATTTTTTAATATCTTTAGTCACTCTTCCAATCACTGCGGTTTCTCCTTTTACTTAAGGCATCTTCAAAAAATAACTAGACAATTTAACGGATAGTTTTATGTCCTACTGCGTTGACAGAACCCGTTAATAGTCCAACTATTGGGGTCTCCTGACGCCTTGTCTTACTTAAAATTCCCTGGTTAAAATTGACTTGTCATTTTTTTCAGATACCTAATTATATATTTATTTATCCCCTAGTATGGTATAAATATAACTTTTACACTGTAATGCTATATTTATACTATATTTTACATAAAAAAATAGAGCTATCTACCACTTAGATACCCCTGTTTTTACATAATAAGCTATGCCCTCTATTAAATATAAAAATATAATTTATAAATATAAAAATATAATTTACTTATTGCTACAACTGAAAACATAAGCTGGCGGAATATTCTTTATTACCCTTTTTACTTTTATATCATGAAAGAAACTACCTATGAACTTTTTCTTAAATAGAGTATATTGGAAAGTTATAAAGCTGCCATTATGATTTAATATATGTCTGGTAGTATTTAATATATTTATTGAGGTTTCTTTAGGTAAACTAGCAAAGGGTAACCCTGATATTATATAATCTACCTCCTGAACATCATACATTTTTAAATATTTTTCTATATTTTCTGCTGAGTCATTTATTATAAATAATTTTTCTTCATTCCCATACTTGCTTCTTAGCAGATTGCAAAAATCCTCATTATATTCTATAAGAATAACTTTGGTGTTTTTGTTTCTGTTCTCTAGTAATTTATCAGTAAATACTCCAGTTCCAGGACCATACTCAACTATACACCTTGCGTCCTTAAAGTTAACATCCTGAACCATTTTATTGGCAAGCCTTGTTGAACTTGGCAAAATGGCACCTACTGTTCTTGGCTTTCTTATATACTCCCTTATAAACGAAAAACTTTCCATTCCTTACCTCCTACATATTTTAAGCTCATAATTATTTCTTGATAAAAACTTATCATTTTATGGGTTTTTTATGATTTTATTACAGTTTTAACAATAAATCAAGTATTCTGACATCTCTTCAACTGTATCTATATGTATTTAAAAAAGTATTTACATATTTTTATAATTGTTCTATTACGTACCAAAATAGCACAAAATAATATTTTTGTAAAATTACAATTTTACCTTATAAGTAAATATATACCCATATATTCTCAAAATTAATCTTAAATATTAAGTTGTTTAACGCTTGTCTATACTTTTTTTTGCAATTATACTTTATAATAGGTTTATAGAAAAATTATTCTTCTACTCTATTATATAAAAAGGAGGCAACCATTCTGGTACAAAAGAAAAACACTAAAAAAATTGAAATATCAAAAAAACTTATATCTATATTTTTTATATTTGCACTTGTTTTTTTAGTAGTGACTATTAGACTTTTTTATGTTATGGGCCTTAAAGCTACTGGTTATAAAGCTCGTGCAGAACAGCAATGGATGAACAAACTAAATATTCCTGCTAAGAGAGGTAAAATATTAGATCGTAATGGCAAAGAATTAGCCGTTAGTTTAGACTGTTATAGAATTGATCTTGATTTAAATACACTTAGACAAACTTTGATGAGCAAAAAAACATCAAACGAAGATTTAGCATTAAAGATATCTCCAATATTAAATATGTCTAATGAACAGGTATTAAAAATTTTAAATCTTACTTCCCCTAGCGGAATTCCAGCAAGCTTTGCTACCCTAGCTAGAGGAATTAATAAACCTCAAGCAGATCAAATAGAAGCATTAAAAATTAGAGGTATAATAGTATCTTCAGATTCTAAAAGATATTATCCTAATAATAATTTTTTATCTTCTGTTCTTGGTCACATAGACTCAGAGGGAAAAGGCGTTTCTGGTGTAGAAGTGAGCTATGATAAAGATCTGTCAGGAATACCTGGGAATATATCCTTTCAAGCTGATAACAGAAACCGTCGTGCGTTACCTTACGATGATTCACAATACATTTCTCCTGTAGATGGAAAAGATATAATTTTAACTATAGATGAGAATATCCAACTAATTGCTGAAAAAGCTGCTGAAAAAGCTTTAGTTGATAATAAGGCAAAATCAGTTACCATTACAATAATGGATCCTAAAACAGGTGAAATACTAGCTATGGTAAGTAAACCCGATTATGATCCTAACAATCCAAACAAGCTAACTAAATATAACAAAGATCCTAAATTAATTTCAAAGTATTGGCAAAACAATGCTGTTCAAAATACCTTTGAACCAGGTTCTATATTTAAAGTAATTACTGCCTATGCAGCTATGGAAACAAATTTAGTAAAAGAATCAGATACTTTCGTATGTAATGGAAGCCTAAAAGTAGATGGTCATACCATTAACTGTTGGAGGAGAGAAGGTCATGGTACGGAAAGCTTTGTTGATATACTAAAGAACTCCTGTAATGTCGGTTTTATGGAGGTAGGTAAAAAGTTAGGTAAACAAAACTTAGCTGATTACGAGAAAAAATTTGGATTTGGTCAGAAAACAGGAATTGATCTTCCAGGTGAGGCATCTGGTATAATAAAAGATGCAAGTAAAATGAATAATGTGGATTTAGCTGCTCTTTCCTTTGGACAAGGAATTTCGGTTACTTCAGTTCAATATTTAGCAGCTTTTAATTCCATTGCCAATGGCGGAACCTGGATAAGACCACATGTTATGAAAAAAATTATACATACCGATGAAAATAACAAAACCATAACAGATAAAGAATATAGTGATTTTAATAAAAAACAAATTGTTGATGGAAATACAGCTGCCACTTTAAAGGGTTACTTGGAGCAAGTTGTAACTTCTGGAGTTGCCAATAATGCCTTTATTGATGGATACCATATCGCTGGAAAAACAGGAACTGCTCAAAAAGCACTTCCAAATGGTGGAGGCTATGAAACTGATAAGTACTTTTCTTCTTTTGCTGGGATGGCTCCTGCTAATGACCCTAAGATTACATTACTTGTTTCAATTGACGAGCCTAATCCAGCGAAATACTATGGTGGACAGGTATCTGCTCCAGTAGCTAAAGAACTGTTTGAAAATATATTCAATTACATGATAATGAAAGGTGACCTATCCCTTGGACAATCTGGTAAATAGGTAACTAGAATAAAAGGCTGTGCCACTATAGATAACCCCATGCCCGAAATTTAACTTATACTCCGGTATATATTACCATGTTTCGTCACGTTAAATATTTTTAATTAGTCTAAAGTTCAAATTTGAGAAAAATCTAAGAACTTTGATAAACTCCTACCTCAAACATATCTAAAGTTCTAAGATTTTTTCTCAAATTTTCACTAAGACTAATAAAAAAATATTTAAATGTGACTTCAACATTGGTAATATATCCCTACGTATAAGTTAAATTTAAGCTGTTGGTATCTATATATGTGGAACAGCCTTTTATTTTTTATAGTAATATTCTATAAAGCTATTTTTACATGAATTGATACATATTTTACATAAACAACTACTATCCCTTTAGTAAATTTAAAATTAACTGTAACAATAATCAAAAATTTAAATTAATATAAAGTAAAAAGGTATTAAAGAGGTGTCAAAAGATGTACTTTGGCATTCATAGAAATTTAATTTTCATCATTTTAATACTTCTACTATTATATAAAGCTAAGGAAAGCAAAGAAACTGAACAGTCAAGTTTTCTTTATACGGCTCTAGGTGATTCTATTACTCACGGCATAGGGGCTACCTTTTATTATGGATACGCTAACTATTTGCGTGACTTTTTAAGAACAAAATACTATGACACTAAACTAGTAAAGGTTGGATTATTAGGTGGTACCAGTAGTAATTTATTACGCCACTTAAGAACTAATACAAATACTATTAGTAGTGTTAAAAGGTCTAGTGTTATTACAATAGGTATTGGCAGCAATAACCTTCTTAAAAGTACTGCATATAATTTTACTACATTTAATAAAAAAATGGCTAATTTAGGTATAGCTCAATTTAAGGAGGATTGGCCACAAATTTTAAGTTGTATACGCAAAGAAATTGGCTCTAAGGCTGAAATTTATGTAATGACCATATACAATCCTTATGCTCCAGGCGACCCACTTTATAAAACAGCAGAACGCTATATATCTCAAATTAATTCATATATAGCAGATGACACTTTTATGGGAGAATATAATTATACCATAGTAGATGTTTATAATTATTTTAAAAGAAATGTCAATAATACTTGGACTAGATTTCAAACACCAGCTAGGGATCCGCATCCAACGGATGAAGGTCATAGACAAATAGCACTGCTGCATGAAAGGGTTTTTGATGAAAAAAACTATGATTAGTATAGTATCAATTAAATAAAGATCTTGATTGAACTAAAAGACTAAAACCATGAGTGACTTTAGGTTTTCTCCTTCATTCTACTCATGGTTCTTAATTAAAATAGATTGAATATTCAGACTATTCGTTCAGGATTTACCCGATAACTGACCACTTTAATGCCATTTCAATCCAAATTTAACCTTATATTTTATAATATATATTTTATGTTATTTCATGGAATATTGGGATATATTTTTAAACCCTCTGTTGGACACAATCTTCTTTAACCATTCGTACTTTTTAATAATCATGTCCACTAAAGGTTCATCTTTTGGTAACCCAATTATATTGGAAATTGCATTCTCAATACCATTATTTTTTATATCATTTTGGATTTCTTGTGCTTTATCATCATCACTATAATTAAATAAAAATCCTGCAGCAATACCACATATTATATTATCGCAATCTATTTTTAAATCGTAACAAAGATTCAAAGGTGTTATCAATCTATCATTTGATGATAGCTTTCTAATAGGGTCACGACCTACACGAAATACTTCGTCTTGAAGATAAGAGTTTTCAAATCTTCCTATTAGTTTTTTAGAGTAGTTTGTTAAAGAATTTATATCTAGTTGATGTTTTATACTTAATGCATTTACCGCTTGTGAATGAAAACCTACAACGATATCTTTTATGAATTCATCTTTTATTGCCTCATGTATAAATTTATAACCTTTAAGGTATCCTAAATATGCAGTTGTAGCATGAGCTCCATTTAATAAGAATAATTTTCTTTCAAGATAAGGTCCTAAGTTGTCCACATATTCTGCACCACCTATTTTATTATTAATTTTAACTTGATTTTTTTCAATATCCCATTCGTAAAAATCTTCTACTGCAACATCTATTGGTAAATCTTTTTCAATATTTACATTAGGAACAATTCTGTCTACAGCACTATTAGGGAAGCCTACTTTTTCTTCTAGATAGCCCTTAAGCTGAGAACTTGCCCCTTCTAATATGGCTTCTTTTAGCATGTTAGTAGCAAATAGTGCATTTTCACATGCTATTATATCAAGTTCTTTTGCGTTAACGTTTACTCTATTCTCTAAAAGATCCTTTATTAATATCCCAGTACTTCTTAAGTTATTTGCTCCAATAGAAGTAGTAATTAAATCTGTCTCTATAATAGCCTTTTGTAAAGATTCTTTATCATTTAAATGAATTGCTTTTACATTTTTTACTTCTTCTTTTTCCTGTGTAGTACTTAAAGTTATGACAGTGTAATTTTTATATTGATTTATTGAATTCACTAAAAATTCTGATATATCAACAAATGTAACTTCATATCCGGATTTAGAAAGAAGATATCCAATAAATCCTCTCCCTATATTACCTGCTCCAAAATGAATTGCTTTCATATTACATTTCACCTTCTTCTATAATTTTTATAATTTCTTCTGGAGTTCTTGCTTTTGTAAGTCTTTCTACATTTTCTTCATACTGTATTGTTAAAGCTATTTTTGATAGTATGTCCATATGATCGTCACCCTTTCCAGCTATACCTATTACTATATAAGCAATGTTTCCATCTCCAAAATCAACTCCATTAGGATATTGAATTATAACTATACCAGAATCCAGTATTGCCTTCTTGTATTCATTCATTCCATGAGGTATGGCTACACCATTACCCATATAAGTTGTAACTTCCTCTTCTCTAGCCTTCATGCCCTCTATATAGTTTTCGTTAACATATCCTTTTGAAACTAAAAGTCTTCCTGCTCTTTCAATAGATGCATCTTTAGATTCTGAAGTTGCATTTAATAAAATATTCTCTCTAGTTAAAATACCTTTTTCCATTTAATTTTCCTCCTCTTTATTAACAATATTAACCAAATAATTTCTAATATCTTTTATATTTCCTATTCTCAATACTTCGGTAAAATTTTTCTTTTCAATTAGTGATACACTTATTTTACCAAGTAATCGTAGAATATAATTACTCTCGTTATTTCGTGCAAGTAGTACTAAAAATGTATCTACATCTTCAGTTGAAAATCCTATACTTGCCATACGCAGCGGGTTCTCTATACGATACACACCTACAAATGGAGTGATCATCTCATCACTTCTTGTATGTATCAAAGCTATATGAGTAGTTGGAACAACTACGTTTCCATTTTCTTCTCTTTTAAATATAAGGTCTTTTATTATTTCATGATTCTTAGTTATATTAATTTTAGAAATATCATTTGCAATAAAATTTATTAAATCAGCAAAAGTGCTAACTTTTGTTTCCCTTAATTGAAAATTCTTAAGAATTGTATTCGCTAATTCATATTCAATATCTGTAACATCACCAGAACTTAATTCATCAGATATATCTGTAAGTTTATTCTGACTATTAATTCTATAGTTAAAAATAAAATTGTTTATACTTTCTATGTCATCTTTTGTCATAAAAGGTGAAACCTCAATGATATTATTAGCTGTCTTCGAAGTAATTGGAACTGTAGATAAAATTAAATCATAGTTATTCTCTTCTATAATCAAATTAATGTCATGTAATGATCCAATATTAATACTTTCTATATCAGGGAAAAGAGACTTTATCTTACTAGATAATATTTTTGCAGTACTCATTCCCCCTGGACATACAATCAGTACTTTTATCTTTCTTAGAATTGATTGCTGTCTTTGTATGGCAACATCAACATGCATAGTTATATATCCTACCTCTTCAGGTGGAATTTTAAGATTATATCTAGAAAAAATCAGCCTACACTTGTTACTTATTACATTGAATAACTCTAAATAATGTTGCTTTATTTCACTTATTAACGGATTTATAACTTTTACACCTAAATTTAACATATGAAATGTTTGCTTAAAATGTTGAGATAAATCTCTTATTAATTGTTTATCACTCACAATATTAGCATGTATTTCTTTTGATATTTCTGTTACCAACTCTATTGATATAGACTCATAATTAATATCTGATTCCATAGGGTCATCATTCTTATTTAAAAAGTATTTATAATCACTTAAATATAAATACAAATAAGCTAATTCATCTTCCGGTAAGTTTATGTTATTTTGTTTTAAGTTTTCATTAAGAGCTCTTATTCTTTCGTACTCTTCTAAAGATGTTATTTCACTTTTAATTTTATCCGGTAAAGATATATTATTGTCATGCTCAGTTCTTTTTATAGACAACAGAAGTTGGATAAATAGGCTAAAGTACTTTACATCATTTGTCTTAAGATATTCAAAGTTCGATTTTTTTAATGCAGATTTTACTAAATTAATTATTTTTTCTCCAAAAATAATCTCGAAAAATACCTTAATTGTTTGATCTGCCTTTTCATCATAAAAATATGCTAATAATTCTTCAAATGGCTTAAACTCGAAAAACAACTCAACTAGCACATTTCTTTTATTCCACTCTGACCCTTCAATACTTATACCATAGCTTCGTTTTCTAATTAAACATAAGTTTTTGGTAACTAGCAATTTTGCTATGTTGTCTAAATCAAGACTTATACTCCCCATTACTACATTAAATTTATGACTAAAATAAGAAGCTTTTAGAGATTCCTTAGTCACCAACAACTCACAAGCAATTATTATTTGTCTTTGTTCTTTGCTAAATAACCATTGAATAGGTACTGAGTTTAATGATGTCTTTATTTCTTCTATGTTATCTTTATTGCCAGAAATAATTAAATTCATGTCCTCATCATTAAAGATGTTTACGCTATATTTTTTTAGGTTTTTATTTATAGAAGAAATTTCTCTTAAAATAGTCCTAGTGCTTACATCAAATTGTTTTTGAAGGTCCTTTATATTAAAAGAACCTCCATTTAGTACTTTATTTAATATAAACTGTTGTCTAGGAGTTAAATTATTCATATTTATTCACCTAGTTCTTTATTTATTTTTTTAATTCACTTATAAATGCCTCATATATAGAGCGATCCAAGAAATTCTTTACAGTAATTATATTTGCATTAGGTGCTGATTTTTTAGCTCTTTCATATAGGTTTTCCTGCGTAAATACAACATCAACTTCACTTGGTACACTATCAACTGGAGAGTGTTTAACTTCTATATTGTTAATGCCAGCATCTTTCAACGCTTTTTTAAGTATAGATTCTCCCATTGCTGATGATCCCATACCAGCATCACAAGCAAAAACTATCAAGCTGATGTTAGATTTTATAGTTGCAATATTACTATCTTGAGCTTTAGTACTATTTTGACCTTTGCTTTCAGCTTTCATATCTTTAACTTTAGATTGTGCTTCAGCAAAACTATCTGAGCCTTCTTCTTTACTAGAACTTCCTTTAATAATAATTGATGCAACTAAGAATGAAGCTGTTGCTCCTGCAAGAACACCTGCTAATACAGATAACTGACCACCTCTTGGTGCCATAGCCATAAGAGCAATTATACTTCCTGGTGAAGGACTAGCTACTAGTCCAGCATGTGTTAAAATAAAAGTTAAGTCTGCACATACTCCGCCAACTATAACTGCTAATATTAAAGCAGGTTTCATTAAAACATAAGGGAAGTATATCTCGTGTATTCCTCCAAGAAAGTGTATTATAGCAGCACCTGGTGCTGATTGTTTTGCTGTTCCTTTGCTGTATAGACAATAGGCTAAAAGTATACCAAGTCCTGGACCTGGATTAGGTTCAAGTAAGAAGAAAATTGATTTACCTAAACTTTGTACTTGTTGAATACCTAATGGAGAAAATACTCCATGATTAACTGCATTATTTAAAAATAATATTTTTGCTGGTTCTACTATTATAGCTATTAGTGGAAGTAATCCTTTTTGCGTAATAAGTTGAGCTCCATTTCCTAAACCTATAGACACTCCTGCAATTACTGGTTCTATAAAAGAAAATGATAGCATTGAAAGTATTGCACCTAGAATACCAGCTGAAAAATTATTTACTAACATTTCAAATCCTGTTGGAATTTTGCCATCAACTAATTTATCAAACTTTTTAATTAGATAACCACCAATGGGACCCATTATCATTCCACCTAAAAACATAGGAATAGAAGCACCAATCACAATACCTGCAGTTGCTATTGCTCCGACCACTCCTCCTCTGGTATCATACACAAGCTTACCGCCTTGATATCCAATAAGCAACGGTAACATAAATTTCACCATAGGTCCTACCATTTGTGCTAAATTTTCATTAGGTGCCCATCCAGTCGGTATAAATAATGCCGTTATTAACCCCCAAGAAATAAATGCACCAATGTTAGGCAATACCATACTACTTAAAAAATTACCAAATCTCTGAATCTTTTCTTTACTTAATAGTTTTTTAGCATTAATACTAGTCTCCATTGTAATCCCCCCTATAATTTATTACTTATAAGTATTGTCCCTTACACATATAATGATAAGGTATACAGAAAACTTTTTCAATTTTATTAAGTTCAAATCTGTGATACGTTTTCATTGACAATTTTAAAATAAGAAATAGTGTTGTAATCAGCTATCATGTTATCTAAATTTCTTTTGTTCATTTTTTAACCACTATTTATAAAGTAAAAACTGCATACTCTCATATTAAATGAGAATTTGCAGTTTATTACATCCTTAGAGTGAATGAATCATAAAATATTCATATTACTAAAACTCTTCTACCAATTCCATACCCATCTTATATGCCTTCTTCATCAACTCTTTATTATTAGCTGCATCATTAGGTTTATATAGTTCACCACCTAAGAGTAATTTACATGGAGCATCAAAACTTCCTTCAAAAATATTGCTTAAAATATATCTTAAAGGAGTAAATGCTTCAGTATAAGAAGCATTTTCCTCAGGAGCACGTTGAGTAACTATAAGTGCTGCCTTCTTTTTTTTATCAAATGTCACGGAGAATCCTCCCTCTTCAGCAATTATATAGGCATATAATCTATCTAAAACACATTTTAATTTTCCTTGAATCCCTCCCATATAGTTTGGAGAACCAAAAACAACTATATCGGCATCATTAATCATGTCATATATCTTGTGCATGTCGTCTTTTAATACACATTTTCCTGAACGCTTACATACATCACAGTTAATACATCCTTTAATGTCTAAATTATTTAATGAAACCATATTTGTGTCTGCACCTTTTTCTTTTGCTCCCTCTAAAACTTGTTCCAAAAGAGTAGCTGTATTTCCTTTTGCTCGTGGACTTCCCATTATTCCTAGTATTTTCATAATTAAAACACCAACCTTTACTTATATTTATTTTTTAAGGATAATCACTAGAAGAGCAATTGGAACATTTACAAACAAAGTGGATTCCCATCCGATATAACTTATAAATGATGAAGCGTTTAAAACGCTCCATTATATATCAAGCACAGAGAGTGTGACTGCAACAATATCCTCCAAAACTTGGGGATCCTTGGTTAACTTAGCTGCTTGGGTTAACGAATATCGTGCATGATTCAAATACCGAGCAAGAGCCAACAGGTTTTCATGACGATCACCCAGCTCACCTTGCTTACGAGCGCGAACCAATGCTTCGTAAAAAGCTTGCTCTAAACGCGCCATATCCTGTTTCAAAAATTCGGTGATTTCCGGATCGTGAGGAGCTTGAGCAATAGCACTGTGCATAATAAAACATTCCCTACTGCGCAGTTCATCATGTAGAGCATCTACGACACCATGAAAGATAGCTGCAATAGATTCCTTTACGGAACCTGGACGTTCCAGATAAGAAATGACTGCTGCAGTTTTTTCGTTCACATAATGTTTCACTGCTGAGATAAATAGATCCCTTTTTGTTCCAACTGAATAGTCAATAATTTTTTTAAGATAGGTTAGTACCTCCTGCGCTCACCTACACGGATTATAGAAAATATTAATTACAATAATATTAATACTCAAATCTAATCTAAAAAACCCCAGATAGTTCTGGGGTTTTCCGGTAAAAATCACATTCTTACTACAATATATTAGTACATGCAACCCAATAAATAATCCCTGGATCTGACTTAAGCATCTCAAATATGGTTGATAATTTAAGTGGTGATTGTTGCGTATAGTTTTTCAGTGAAATTACTGGTTTAACAGGGGTTATAGCACCAACTTTAATTACTCCTGAGTTATCTGAAATCTCAGGATAATACCAACAAAAATAATCATATATTCGCTCTCCCACATGGTGTACTAATTTTGATCTATAATCAGCCCAATTAGTATCACCTGCAAGTAAGTGGTTGTATATAGACCAAGCTTCCTTGTCTTCTAATGTTTGGTTATCATTCACAAAAAAGTTAACTTGAAATCCATCTGGTATAACTAATGTGCTGGTTTTATCTCTACCTCCATGAGCAGATACAATATATTTTCCCATATTAATACCTTCTTATTTTTATATATCAAATTTATTAAAATCATGAGATATTAATATTTCACCTGTACTTGTATTTTCATTTAGATAGAATGTTAAATAATCTTGACCTTCATACTCAACGGCATACTTTGCAGAAATTGTTGCAGCATCAAAAAAATCTCCGTGAATTTCTAGATCGCTTATTGCTAAGAAAATCTTAGGATGAATAGAAAAATTAACCTTAAAGTTTGGTCTTACTTCGCAAGCAAATAAAGGTTTTGAATCTTTAGTTACAATGGCAAACTTAGTAGAAGGACACTTATTATAAACATCTATTGTATCCAAACCAGATACTTCACCTGTACTTGGTCCAATATCCACAGCATTCTTATTCTCAAATATATCCCAAGCTGTATTATAATCGACTTCAATTTCTTTTGTTTCTACAGTTCCCTTTCCCAAAGACGTCTTTGCTCTTACAGCTATTCTGGTAGGTAGAGTTGCAAAGAATGTAGCTTTTGGAGCTAAATACTGATGCTCCCATGCACCAATTTTAAAATTTTTCACGTTTAATTTTATATCTTCCTGGTATAGTAAGAATTGTTGAGTATCTGTTAAATTGCTAATAACACGGATATTTAAGTTTGTACTCATTTTATACCTCCTAATATTTATAATTTTTATATATTAAATTATATTAAGTAGTTTTTTCTTTTAGAACATAATTAATATTATATAATAATGTTAATTGTTAAAATCAACTAACTGTAAACAAATAATAATCTCTGTCCCACTCCCTTCCCCTGGCCAACACCATCTCCCCCTTATCTCGCCTACATTCCTCGTCCCTTAACCCTTTCACCTTAAAACTATTACGAATAATAAACTTTGTCTCAAAATCTCCCTTTCTCTCCCCCTTTTCTCCCTAATTTATTCCTAATATGTAAGACGAAACAGATAAAAAAGTCTGTCCAATCTCCTGCAAAATTCCTTGCTTTCTTTCAGATGAATTAGATTTAAAACTAAAAGTGTAAAGGCTTTTCTGGCATTCTATCTACCTTAAATCGTTGATGAACCAGTAGTGTAGGCTATTGGTCATTGGATAATTAAAATGTTGATTGGGAATAGGATAAAAAAAAGCATGAAGGAATATAGGGCAAAATCCCTGAATTTCCTTCATGCTTTGGACAAACTTTATTATTCGTGGACAATGTTTTTTATCTCTGGACAGAGTTTTTTGTTTGGGTACACCTGTATCTCTTCCTTCTTTAAGCATTTTATCTATATCTAAAACTCTCTTTCTCTTAGCCATTTTTTCACCACCATTTATAAAGTAAAAACTGCACACTCTCACCTTAGATGAGAATGTGCAGTTTCCTACATTCTTATATTTATTTAATACTTTTCACACTACATTCTCAAAACGTAGTATATTCCTAAATAAATATTTTCGATTCAACTTTTTTATAAATAGTTAAACTTTTTTCAAAACGGTTAGACTTTTTTATAAAGCTACAAATGTGTAAAAATAATTAAGTTGTATAACTTTTGAAATTCTTTATATTGATTTTAATTCTATTTCTATTCATATTATAAAAATAAAGTTGTATAAATTATAAAAGTTTATTTTCTTTTTAATTATATTGAAAATAATAAAGTTGTAAAAAATATAATCACTATTTCATGAAAGCGAGTTTGTAGAAGAAAGTATTGTACTAAACTGCTGCCGCAGTTGCTCCTCAACTCAAAACTTAACTGCTTAATCTGAAAGTAGTGATAGTGTCAAATTGAGCAGTTTTATTTTATACACCTATGCTAAAATATTTCAATGCGAAAGCAAATATATTTTACAGGAGATGTATAGAATGAATTATGAAAATGCAAAAGAAATACTAAGAAAGGATATGGAGGAAAGAAACTATGCAGTTGATACCCAAAATAAGTTTGTTAGAGCACTTCAAGGGCTTTGTTCATTCTCAAATAAGCTAGAAGATACAGAAACTCTTGATTATTCAGATGTTAAAAGATTTCTTCATTAAACGACGAGTAAATCGCTCTAAGGCTGTTCCGTTAGCACTACTTGAATATTTAAGGCTTACTAAATAAGAAAGGCTATCTATAGCTTATGTTAACATAAGCTATAGACAGTCCTCAAATCATAAGTAATAACATATAAATCTAAAAGCTTTAACTCTATATAACTGACCTTTTATATACTTTACTAACAATAATAAGTAATATTATACAATTAATCTACTAAAATTTCATAAATTGTAATATTTACCAACTTTGATCATAAAATAAATATTATGATGATGTATATTAAAAAAATTAGTGTAAATAATTTAAAAAGGTGGTGTTGTTATGTTAAAAGGTTATATTACAAATTGCAGAGTATCAGATATAAAGAAAATTTTACAGAATAAAGAAAATAGAGAGATTAATATTGTTATGACTAAAAAATTTTATGTATTTTATTATGTCGTTTATGAAATTTTATAGTGTTTTCATTTTTACCCCTAATATATTGCATGTGTCATTAAAATGATTTTCATTAAGAGTAAATAACTCTGCTTCCTTAGGAACTTCCAATGCAATAATCCAATCGCTTAATTTAATGCAATTTCTTCCTTTTGGTAAATCTTCTTTTGTAACAATCTTTCTTGCTGCTTCTATACGCTTTTTAGTTTCTTCATCTTTACTTTTTTTTAGACCACATTCTATTATAAAATTACTAATACTATCCTTGTACTTATGTGTAAACTCTTCAATCTTACAGTTATTAGGAGTACTCTTGTTACACATAGGTTTTATATCCCAATCCCACTGATCTATTTGTAAATTTTTTTTGGGTTTTAAACAAGAAATTGTGCAAGCAGTTTCATTTATTAATGGATATTGTAAATTCTTATAAAACTCTCTTTCAAAATAATTCTCTATAAAATAATCTAGCTTTCTTAAAGTTATAGCTTTAAACTCTTGTGCATCTTTTGGATACTGATTAGCCAACATTGATTCCATAATTAAAGAAAATATATCCATAATTTTCCCATGTTCTCTACCTCGAAACTTTTTTGAACTCCTTATTGTCTCTGGAATATCTTTGCTAACTGTAGCAATATTATAAAAATCCATAGCCGCTTGAACGAATCCAAGTTTATATTCTTTTAATACATAGGTGGAAGAAACTAAATTATTCTGTTCTAAAATTTTATTAATTTGATCACGTTTAATGTTAGGATAGCCAAATATTTTTGCTATCTGAATGCTTGTCTCAAGAAAAATCAAAGTCTTTTCATTCTCATTACTAGACATTTATATCACCTAAATCTACTAACCAATTCAAATGGCATTTATCTAATATATTATTAGTTTCATTAACTTTCTCATCTGTATAAAGACCTGCACTCAATATCAAACCTATTTCTTTTATTGCTTTAAGCTGTGGCTCACTTAAATCAGTTATTTTTGCATTGTTTAACGCATATAGCGTAATCATTGCTATTCTGCTTAAATTTCTTTCTCCAATGCTTGCAGAATACTTTTCTAATTCATAAAATTCATTTAAAAGTAATTTGTAATATTTAATTCTTAAACTTATCATATCGAAATTGCTTTCCAGCGAATTGATATAGCTATTTATTTGAGTTACATATTCATCTTTTCTGTTTCCCATTCTTACAATTTTAACTGCTGGTGTTTGTGTAGGAGAAACTATATATTCTGTTGTTTTTATTAACTCACTACTATTAATCTTTATACTATCTTTAATGGTTATATTTGGTTTTAATGAGCTGTCTGCTAGGTCTTGAATAAGATTGCGCAAAAGTTCATCACTTGGGGTGCTTAAATTTTTGTAACTTTGTATTAAAGTCTCTATATTATTCCTTTCAAGACCAACACGATTATTTAGCTCACTACCATTTTGATTTAATGATGATTTATATCTATCATTCACAATTTTATCCAATGGTTCCATAATAATCACCTTCTCAATAATTCATCTTTTATATTTGTCAGTGTATCAATCAAGTAATTTAAATCACTAACATTACAAACAAACTTAGTCATTTTTAAAGATTCACTCTTAAATATTTTAGTTAAAATATTTGCTGATTGATCTTCTATATTATTTATTTTCAAATTAATTGTTGCATATTTTTCATTTATTTCTTTTTGTTCTGATCCATCATATATTTTTTTATGTAATGACCAATCTATAGAATTAAGAGCATCTGATGAAGTCAATTTAAAATCATACTCTCCTCTTAACTCATCAGTAATAAAGTATTCCTCTACCTTTTCGAATTGATCTTCTATGTATTTTGAAAATTCCTCTTTGTTATCATCTTTATACTCTCTTGTCATGATATTAATAAAGTTATCCTTATCATCAGATAAGCTAGATACTATAAGTGCTTTTATTGTTTCAATTTCATTTTTTACATCTTCAATAGTAATGTTTTCAGTCACGTTTTCATTCAGAAAATGTTCATCTAATATAAATTGCACTTCATTTTTGGAGTAAATATGTAATCTTCCTTTACCTTGATCTAGCATTTCCCTTACAAACTTTGCAACATCTAAGAAAATATCATTGTTATCCATTTTATCCCCCACCTACCTAATTAAAATTTACTATTATAATCACCTAATCTTATATAGGATTTAACAACAAATGTAATAATTATACTTTTAATGTTAAAGTATACATTTAATGAAATATTAATAAAAATATGTACTTTTTAATAATAACACAACGGATACGTTGTGTAAATAATGTATAATAAATACATAGAGAAGGATGTGTTAAAGAAATGGGGAACAAGAGAGAATTTTCTGTAGAGTATAAAAAGGAAATAGTTAAACTAGTTACAAAGCAAGGTAAGAAAGTAACTCATGTAGCAAAAGATATAGGTGTTAGTGAGGCTACCGTTAGGAGATGGGTAAAAGAATACAAAAGTTATGAGAAGATGCCATATTAAAAAAAGCTATATGCATCTTCACAAAGCCCGTGAAATAAGATATCAATTTATAGAAGATCACAGCTCCGAATTTCATGTGAAGAAGAGGTGTACAGTATGCTTCATATGATTATCAAGATTTAATAAAAAATAATGTCTTTATTCAAAGTATGAGTGCTAAAGGCTGTTGTTATGATAATGCATGTGCTGAATCATTTTTCTCATCCTTAAAAAAGGATAAGCTCTATGGACGTAAATTTAAAACTAGAGCTGAAGCTAGAACGGCAGTGGTTGAATATATAGAATTATCTTATAATTCAAGAAGGTTGCATTCAACATTACAATATAAATCACCTAAAGAATAGAGCCTGTAAAAAATTTTGTGTAAACTGAATAAAAAGCACTCTTTCTTGGCAAGAATTTGGATAGAGAATATACCAAATATTTACAAGAAGGAGTGTTTTTTATGTCGAATATTTCTAAAGAAATTTTAAGAAATTATATTAATGAGCAGGACTTTAAAAGTCCTAATGATGTTCTAGCTGCTATGAAAGAATTGTTTAAAGAGGTATTACAAGAAGCATTAGAAGCAGAAATGGATACACAGCTTGGATATGACAAATATGATGTTAATGAGAAACAAACATCAAATAGTAGAAATGGATACTCAAAGAAAACTATAAAAACTGAATTAGGGTCAGTTGAACTAAATATACCACGAGACAGAAACGGAGAATATGAGCCTAAAATTATTCCTAAATATCAAAGAAATGCAACAGGAATTGAAGAAAAGGTTTTGGCTCTTTATGCTGCTGGAATGACTACAAGGGATATAACCGAACAGGTCAAGAATCTTTATGATGTTGAGATCTCAGCTGAGATGGTATCAAATATAACAAATAGGATTATTCCTGTAGTTACAGAATGGCAGAATAGGCCACTCGAAAAAACTTATTCTTTCATATTCATGGATGCAATACACTATAAGGTACGTGAAGATAAGCAGATTGTAGTTAAGGCAGCTTATGTTGTTTTAGGTGTGAATATGGATGGAGAAAAAGAAGTTTTAGGCATATGGATAGGAGCGAATGAAAGCAGCAAATTCTGGCTTTCAGTTCTTAATGACCTTAAAAATAGAGGAGTTAAAGATGTGCTTATATTCTGCGTAGACGGCCTAAACGGCTTCAAAGAGGCAATAAGTGCAGTATATTCTTTTGCCAAAATACAACGTTGTATAATACATCAACTAAGAGCTAGCATGAAATATGTACCATACAAGGATAAAAAGGCTTTTGTAGCAGATTTAAAGTCAATATACGGAGCTGTAAATGAAGATGTTGCACTTGAAAATCTTATTTCTGTAAAGGAAAAATGGGGAAGTAAGTATCCTAATGCTATAAAAAGTTGGGAAGACAATTGGGATAACCTAATAACCTTCTTTGCTTTCCCCGACTATATCCGTAGGATTATTTATACTACAAATGCAATAGAAAGTCTTAATAGCCAGTTTAGAAAAGTTACTAAAACAAAACTTATATTTCCTAATGACGAAAGTCTTATGAAGATGCTTTACCTTGCTACAGAAAAAATAAGTAAGAAATGGACTCGTGCATATGCTAATTGGGATCTTGTCATAAGTCAGCTTAATATACTATTTAGTGAAGTTTTGAATAAAGGAGCATAGCTTGGGGACTCTGTCCCCAAACCCCTGAGGTTTATCGCTTCTGTTCTACCAGAAACGGATAAAACGGATAGTTAAGAACCATCCGTTTCTGTATAGAACACTAATAATCGCTCAGGTTGCTCCTCAGCATTGCCTTATCCTATAATTAGCAATGTATATTATTGCCTAAAGTTGGTTATGATATACACTGTAATGCTGATAAAACACTTGAAGTTATTGGCTTTATATTACATTATTCTACAAATAATCTATTCTAAAATTACTTGTTTGAAGAAAGAGAATACACAAAATTATTTACACGGCCAAAGAATACAAAAGGGATCATTACCTAAAGTTAAAGACTGCCTGTTAATTTTAGCAACATCTTTTTAGGTAGGGGATCTACATAAATCCACTTACTAATATTTGAATTATTTTAAATATTATACACAGAAAATGTGTAGCATAGAACACTAAGAAATTTAAAAAACCGTACATTTTATATGTCTATTTTATTTAGAACACTCCATTGTTTAGGTTTAATTACCTTGCCCTCAAGCTTATCGTTCTTATCTTCTAATATAAAAGCTTCTCTCTCACGATTTGCTAGCTTCTCATTCCTTCTATTTTCTTTAATATTTTTTAATCTACTTGCCTTACTTGCATTTTTGTCTTGTACCTTATTTGTTGTATACTCAGCTTTTTTTACTATATGTTCAATATCTGAAAGTAAATCAACCTTTTCTTGAAGCTCTTTTATCTTATGTTTTTTACTCATCAACTGCTCATAAGCATTAAGATATTCAATCTCCTCAAGAGATTTATTCATATACCTACTATTTCTTTCAAGTATCGAACACTTTTCAAAGCTTCTGCCATCCTCAGATCTTATATAGATATAATTCATATTTCTTGTATCATAAGATATATCTAAATGCCAGCTTCCCTTATTCCTTGCTTTTTCAAACCACATTTCCTTTAACGCACTTTCACATCCATAGCCTACACCTTTAAATATAATACCTTTAGTTGAAACAAGTGCTCTATCAGAAGGCATTAAATTCAACCTTATGATATCTTCTGGAAATATTCTAAGCTTACCAGAACGATTTTTTATTCCCCAAGACCATAACTTCGATGGTATTTTTTCCACATCATCTTCTATCATTGTTTCATTTCTATCATAATAATTTAACCAATGCTCATTATTATGATATAAAGCACACTTAATTATAATTTGTGTGAATTCATATAAATTTAGCTTTGCATCTAATCTATAATCTGTTCCACCCCTTTGCCTAAAATCAACATTTATACTCCCAGGAACAAGTGGTTTTACATAGCCATTTATGGTATGAAAATATTGTTCTATTATTCCTTTCCAATCTGCTCTATAAGGTGGTGTATTGTTAATCTTCACTTGTAAACCATTAATATAATTTTCAACTCCTTTGCTTTCCAGTTCACCTCTATCACCAATTATTGATTCTGGTGTGTGGAAGCAAGGCCATTCCTCCTCATCAATATTTATTCCATATTCTTTACAAAACTTAATCTTATCTGTTGTTGCATTAGCAAGTGCCATCATGGCTCCAATTAAAGAAGGACCTTCAAGACCTACATAAATACCTGTTATCATTCTGCTAAATACATCAATCACAGCATAAATAACTGGTCTTCCTATTATCCACTTTCGATTAAAGCTTGATACAAGATATACATCACCAATAGTTGCATCAATTTGGTATATTGCTCCAGGTCCCATAACATATGTATCTGACTTGCCTAGTATTGCTCTATGGTTCAATTCAAATTTCTTTGCTCCTTTTCTTGATGCTATTGCTTTTCTTATATTTAATTCCTTCTCGTACCAATATTTAAACTGATTAAGTGTAGGCATTTGATCAATATCTGCAATAATTGGTTTTCTGATTCCGCCTTCAAATTTATAATCAATAACATAGAAATCTTTAACCATTAATTCATATGCAGTAGCTATTGGATTTTTCTTACTTGTATGATAGTACCTATTAATTGCTACTCTAAAAATTTTCTTAGTTTCTTCATCAACATTAATTCCTACACCGATTTTTCTTGGTCTTCCAAGTTTTTTATCTCCAGGCTTTTTTTCTATGCCTTTATTTCCTGATTTATAGTAGTCTGGTAATAAAGCATTTTTTATTTTGCCTCGCTGCCAATACCTTCTTAAATATTTATATATTGATCTATAGGTTATTCCATGTTTCTCCATAGCTTCTTTAATTAATTCACTACGCCCATGTAGTTTATATACTGCTGGCTCATTTTTACTATCAACAATTGAACTAATAATATCCCATGCTCTATCTCTTAATTCTTTATCTTTAACCTTTATTTCTGATTCAATAATATTTCTTATAAAAACATCTACCTTAAGCTTAACTGCACTATAATTATCTAATGCCCCATATATCTCAGTAGTTTTTCTTAATATAGGTAAGCCTTTATCAGAATATATGTTAATTACATATGCATATTCGGCATATTCATCCAACCATAAAATTCTTTCAGTTAAGCTTTCTCCATCAGTTAAATTCCATTGAATTAACTCATTTACATAAATACTATTTTTCATATTACTATTGCCTCATCTTTATCTCTAAAGTTTTTTTACGATAAGCCTTGCTGATTGATTTAAATTTATTTTTTTATCCATCTCAATTTCAATATTTTTTCTTGCAATTAAATGCTTAATTACAAATAAGCTCGTACCTTCATCGAGATTCATTTCAACATCAATATAATCTGATATTTCAGTAAAGCTTAAATCACTATTTACTACTTTTTCTTTAATAATGGAAGCAATAATCTCAACTTGCTTAATTGATAATCCATATGAGTCTTCTAGCTTGTACGCTGAATGAACCCATTCAACATTACGTGCAAATTGTTTTGAAATATCTTTTTCTGTTACTATTGCCCAGTCTATATTTCTTTTTTCCCAATACCGCCTTTCAATTTCAAACTTTTCGATAACTCTTGGCTGCTCAAGAAACGAAGCAGGTTTAACAGTTCTAGCCAAATATTGCTCCTCACTATTAGTCATTACTGTCACTAGAAAATCAGTTGATAACACATATGGTACTCCACTATCATTATCTCTCGGATGTTTTATCCCTAAATCTTCTGCAATACTGACTGTCTCCTCATAATCTAGTAAAGGATACTGCTCTCTTATATCTGTTACAATATCTGACCATTCCAAAATATAAAAATATCTAGCTTCATTATCAGATGCTAAATGATGAACTCTATGTGTCTTCCATCCAGATATTCTAGAAGTTCTACCTTCTGACGGGAAGCTTTGATTATTTATCCAAGGTTTATACTCTTTACCCTTCCCACTTCCTCGTCCTTCCTTTATGTATCTTTTTATTTTTTCTTCACTCCAAGTTCTTATACGCTTTGCCAACTTAAACACCTTCTATAACTTTTTATAATACAGAAAATTCCGAATAATTATTATAAAAAAATCCACACCTTCTATACTCTTCAAAGTATTGACAAAGGTGTAGATTTTTATACGTCTTTTTTAATTTTATACGATTCTATTATTTTTTATACAACTCTATTTTATAGCTACAACAAAACCTACATAGAAAACTTTGAACTTATTCAACAGTAACTGATTTTGCAAGGTTTCTTGGTTTATCAACATCGCATCCTTTTTGAACTGCAATATAATATGCTAGTAATTGTAATGGTATTACAGAAAGCACTGGTAACAGTATATCTTTAACTTTAGATATATACAACGCTGAGTGTACAGTTTTTTCTATATCCGTATTGCCTTCAACAGCAAATCCAAGAACTTTTGCACCTCTTGTAGTTACCTCTCTAATGTTACTTATCATTTTTTCATATAAATCTCCTTGAGTAGCAAGGGCAATAACCACAGTACCTTCCTCTATTAAAGCTATTGTACCATGTTTTAATTCTCCACCTGCATAAGCTTCAGAATGAATATATGAAATTTCTTTAACTTTTAATGATCCTTCCATTGCTACAGCATAATCAAGTCCTCTTCCTAAGAAGAACATATCTTTATGCATATAAGTGTTTGATGCAAATTTTTGAAGCACTTCTTTATGCTTTAACATCTCTTCTGCTTTCTCTGGAAGAGTTAGCATATCTTTCTTTATTTCTTCTATTTCTTCTACACTTAGAGTATTCTTATTTTGTGCAAAGAATAATCCTATAATATACATAGTAATAAGCTGAGTTGTATAAGCTTTAGTTGATGCAACCGCAATTTCTGGTCCAGCCCAAGTATATAAAACATCGTCAGCTTCTCTTGATACTGAGCTTCCTACTACGTTTGTAACTGCTATTACTCTTGCTCCTTGTGCTTTTGCTTCTCTTAATGCGGCTAACGTATCTGCTGTTTCCCCTGATTGACTAGCTACTATCATTAGTGTTTTACTATTTATTATTGGCTCTCTATATCTAAACTCTGATGCAATGTCTACCTCTACAGGTATTCTTGCCAACTTTTCAATTACATATTTGCCTACTACTCCTGCATGGTATGCAGTTCCGCAAGCTATTATATATATTCTCTCGATATCTTCTATTTGCTCTTTTGTGATATGGATGTTATCTAGAGTTATTGGTTGTCCTGGTATAACCCTTGAAGTCATAGTATCTTTTATAGCCTTAGGTTGTTCATGAATTTCTTTTATCATGAAGTGTTCAAATCCACCTTTTTCCGCTGCATCCGCATTCCAAGTTACATGGTGGATATCTTTATTTATTTTTTCACCTTCTGGTGAGTAAATATCTATACTGTCATTAGTTAATACTACAAATTCCTTATCATTTAAATAATACACATCTCTTGTATGATTTAATATTGCTGGAACATCAGATGCAATAAAAAATTCATTTTCTCCAACTCCAGCTATAAGTGGACTATCTTTTCTTACTGCTACTACTTTATCTGGTTCTTTAACTGATATAACTCCAAGGGCATAACTTCCCTCCATCTTTGAAACAGCCTTCATAACTGCATCTAAGATATCTCCATCGTAAAAGTAGTCTATAAGATTAGGTATAACCTCAGTATCTGTTTCTGATACAAACTTATATCCTTTTGACATAAGCCATTCTCTTAAATGCAAATAATTTTCAATTATACCATTATGAACAACACTTATTGTCTGTTTTTCGTTCGTATGAGGATGTGAATTTACATCTGAAGGTTCACCATGAGTAGCCCATCTTGTATGACCTATTCCAATTGCTCCCTTTATAGGCTCTTCTGCTAACTTACTTTCTAAATTAGCAAGTCTTCCCTTACACTTACTTACATGCATCTTTCCATCTTCATCTAATATTGCTACACCTGCTGAGTCATATCCCCTATACTCTAGTTTGCTTAATCCATCAATCAAGATTGAAGATGCTTGTCTTTTTCCCATATAGCCTACTATTCCACACATAATTTTACTACCTACCTTTCAACATTTTAAGTTTTAAGGCTTTTAGGTACCCCATCAGTTTTGTGCCAAAAATCACTTTTTGGTTTTACTAATGTTTTTCGGTAGTACCATACCGCAGAGCATCCGCCGAATATTCGATATTCCCTGTCCTCGTCAACTCAAGTACTCATAATAATTAAAGTTCAAATGTAATCAATATCACAGCAGTAATACTTTAAATTTACTCTACTTAAATTTATGATCACACTTACTTGAGTTCTGGCGCTATATCTTTAATTTAAAAGCCTACTTTATTATATATTAAATATAAAAATTTGGTCAACAAAAATATTATTGTTTATAGAAATTTTATTATGTAAAAGTATACTTTTATTTAGCTTGTTACGTCGATAACTTAATATATATTGCAAAAGTGAACTCTCCCCCACTTTAGAAGTTGGTATAATCTCTTTGATTTTTTATATTACGCCTTTAAGGATAAAAAAGACATGGATATACCCATGTCTCCAATACTAATAGTAAGATTTACATATTCGCTTTTTTTCCAATAAGTTCTGCAAGACTGTGAGCCATTTCATCTATCTCACTTTGTACTTCTCCTTCAAGCATTACCCTAACTAATGGTTCCGTACCTGATGGTCTTATTAGTACTCTTCCACAGCCATTTAACTTTTCTTCTATTTTTTTTATTTCTTCTACTATTTCTTCATCCTCTAGATATATATTCTTCTTATCATTTGGTATCTTGGCATTTACTAACACCTGTGGAAGCTCTTTCATCATAGAAGCTAATTCTGATAAAGTTTTTCCGCTGTTTTTAACTATAGATGATAAATGAAGCCCCGTAACTAATCCATCACCTGTAGTATTATAATCAAGGAAAATAATATGGCCTGATTGTTCTCCTCCAATTTTATACCCTTCCTTAACCATTTCTTCTAATACATATCTATCGCCAACTTTTGTTTTTACTGTTTTTATATTTTCTTTATTAAGAGCTATATCTAATCCTAAGTTACTCATTACAGTTACTACTACTGTATCTTTATCTAACTTACCTTGCTCTTTTAATTGTTTACCACAGATAGTAATGATAAAGTCTCCATTAATTAGGTTTCCTTTTTCATCAACTGCAAGACACCTATCTGCGTCTCCATCAAAAGCAAGTCCTAAGTCACATTGTTTTTTAACTACATAATCCATCAATTCTTCTGGGTGTGTTGATCCACAGTTTTTGTTAATATTTATTCCATCTGGATCATTATTAATAACATACACTTCAGCACCTAATTCTTTAAAAGCTTTAACTGCTGTTATGTAGGATGCTCCATTTGCACAATCTAATGCTACTTTTAAACCTTTTAAATCCCCACCAATTGTAGATTTTGCGAACTCTACATAATCTCCTATTGCTTCACCAGCTTCTTCAATTTTTCTTCCTATTTCCGCTCCGATTGGAAGCGTAAATCCTTCAAAATTACTTTCTATTATCGCTTGAATTCTATCCTCTAATTCATCCGATAATTTATATCCTTGTCCATCAAAAAATTTTATTCCGTTATATTCAACAGGATTATGAGATGCAGATATAACAACTCCTGCATCACAACCATACTTTCTTGTTAAATATGCAACTCCTGGAGTTGGTATAACCCCTACGCATATAGCTTGTGCTCCTACAGAAAGTATTCCTGAAACTAATGCACTCTCCAGCATATCTCCTGAAATTCTTGTATCCATACCAACCAATATCTTAGGCTTGTGAGATCCTTCTGTTAAAACGTAAGACCCTGCTCTTCCTAATTTATACGCTAACTCTGCTGTTAGTTCTTTATTTGCAATTCCTCTTACTCCATCAGTTCCAAACATTCTATGCATACTTAATACCTCTCTTTTTGTAGAATAAACTCTATATAAAGTTAATGTCAGTATATACAAATCATTTATACGAAGTTATTCGTAATTTAATCACAGTTTATAAAGCATATAGATACCCACAGCTTAAATTTAACTTATACTTGAGTATAAGTTAAATTTCGGGCATAGTTATCTATATAGCTTTCTAATTAATACCACATTATATTATTATATTATAATTTATGCATTGTAACAACAGGTATCAATGTTATGCAAAAGTTAAAATTGTAACTTTTTATATTTTATTAGAATTATCCATAACCGCTGAAGTCTTATTTTGCAAAATAATGTAAATAGTTCTTTATACACATACTTTTCAACTCTGATAGCTTATCTATTGCTGCAAAATTAATTTTTCACCAGCAAATCCTGGATTTACTGTCATAGCAAGAATCATGTCCACTTCTGTAATTATATTCTCTATTTCGGATGCAGGTGTTAAAGGTGAACGTGCAATGGATATATTTAATCATTTAACAGTTTATAAAACTTTTCTATGTTATTTTCCATATCTCCATTTTGAAAAATTGATGAGCCAATAACAATATCTGTAGCACCTAAATTCACTACATCTTTAAAATTTTCAAAATCTATTCCACCATCTACTTGAATGTCAAAATCATATCTACATAACTGCTTAACTTGTTTAGCATCATTAATCTTTTCCTTCATGTATGGTATAAATTTTTGCCCACCGAATCCAGGTTCTACAGTCATAATAAGAACTTTGTTTAACAATTCATATACATACTTTAAATTACTGATATTAGTTGCTGGATTTAATGCTACTCCTGCTTTTATTCCAAAACTTTTAATTAAACATATAGTTTTATATAGATGACTACAAGCTTCTTCATGTACTGTGATGCAATTTGCTCCAAAATCGATCAAGGTATCTATATATTTATCTGGATCATTTACCATAAGATGAACATCAATGTTCATATTTGTAATCTTCCTTAATGCCTTGATCTGTTATATACCAAAAGCTATATTAGGAACAAAATTACCATCCATAACATCAATGTGAATTGATGTTATGAACTTTTTCTCTAGTATACGTATATCATGTTCTAAATTACAAAAATCTGCAGATAACAATGAAGGTGTTATAATTATCCCCATGGTTTACACTCCCTTTAAACAAATCATAATTATATTTTTTATTTACGCTATTCCCATCTCACTCCAGTTAACTATTTGTTGAACTATTTCCTTTTACTAAGTTTATTCCAACGAATCCTATGCCTATTGTAATACCAGATTTAAAAGCTTTTTTAAATCCTTGACCAAAAATTATCCCGATTATAGTAATAGCTAAAGGTAACATAACGGTTGGACCCATATTGAGAATATATTGGACAATTCCTGATAATGACATTATTTAACTCCCCCTTAAAATCTTTATTTTTAAGTTTTAGTAGTATTAAATGTAAAATAACTAGCATTATGAGCAATAAATAATAAAAAGGCGCCTATTTATAATAACAAGTAGCTTTTAAATTTATATATTATTTTTAGGTTATCTATACTTTGTATTAGTCTTGAAGATTGTTAATTATTTCTTTGTCTAATTTTTCTGCTCCTATACCTGTTATATATCCCATAGCTCTAATTGCTGGTATACTATATTGTTTTGGTAATATTGTAGTAGATACAATCAAATCTGCTTCACTTTCTTTTGATGCAACCTCTCCTATTTTACATTGAATAACTTGTGCATTAAGTTTATTATCTTTTATTAGTTTTTCAACTCTCTCACATACTACCGTTGAAGTAGCTATACCTGCTCCACATGCAACTAAAACAACTTTTTTTCTATTCATAATATTTCCCCCATTCAAATTAAATTTTTTATATTTTTAGTGTTAACAACTATAAATGCTTTACCTCCTCATTTTCAAATAACATATACAAAAATTTTTAGACTAAGTTTTATTTTTTGTTAGTTTTCTCATCATAGTTAAATAAAGTCTTATTATTAAGAAAACATTTTCATTTGAGCTTGGAGCAAATGTAAGTTTATTTTGTCCTATAATACTTTATAGCATTTTTCATGCCAAAACTTTGGCTTAATTTGTTTTTTCACTAATATATAATTCTACAGAGCTCTGTTTCAATAGAAATACTTTATTATAATTTATAACATCTACAGATTTTTTCTTCAATCGAAGTAATATATATTGATGGTATATTTTATTCTGAGTCTTTGGTCTAATTTATTCTATAAAATATGCCTAATATTTTTATACCCTCTAGTTTTATGATAATTTAATATATTACTAGCATAAAGGCTACTTTCTACGATATTTATTTTCAATTTCATCTAACTGATCTAATCTATTTTGATGTCGTCCACCTTGAAATTTAGCATTTAACCATTCATCTATTATTAGCAAAGCCAATCCTCCACCTGTTACTCTAGCTCCTAAACAAACTACATTTGTATTATTATGCTCTTTTGTTGCCTTTGCACTAAATACATCTCCTACAACTGCAGCTCTAATTCCTGGCACTTTATTAGCAACGATAGAAACTCCAATTCCTGTTCCACAACAAATAATTCCATAGTTACTTTCACCATTAGCTACACTTTCAGCAACCTTTAAAGAAAATTTTGGGTAGTCTACTGACTCCTTTGAATGTGTTCCATAATCGTTATATTTAATACCCTTTTCTTCTAGATGCTTCTTTATTTCTTCCTTTAATTCATACCCACCGTGGTCACAACCTAAAGCTATCATAGTTAAATCACCTCTTAAATTATTTAAAATTCGTTACATCTAATTTGTCATACCTATATAAAAATACTGTTAGCTTATCCATAATGCTCTTAGCTCCATTACAGGAATCAGATTCTATATTTAATGCTAAAATAGGTTCATGTAAAGACAGTCTTAGTAAAAACCACCCATTTCCGCTAGACTTATTGCAAGCTACCCTAACACCTTCATAATTATTAGCTACCAAATCCCAACCTTCAGTTTCTTCAACATAGTTTTCTAATTCTTTTATTATATTAGTACCATATTCTTTAAAGTTATCATTTTTAATTGTAATCCTGAACTCTAAACTTTCATAAGGTATTTTTAGATTTTCTATTAAACTCTCGATTTTTTTTCCTTCTAAGCTTAACCTTGCCATTTTCACTAATATCTTTGATATCAAATATGCACCATCATCTAAGAAATAATTTTCCTTTAATGCAGCATGCCCTGATGTTTCTATAGCTAAATGACATGATTTCCCTTGGTTATTAATTTTTATTGCTTCGTTTATTACATTTTTGTACCCTCTTTTAAATCTATGGTGTGTTCCCCCTAGATTACTAATAAATTCAGCTAATCCAGTTGAAGTTACTGAATCTGTCACTATTATTGACTTTGGGTGTTCTTCTAAAATTATTGAAGAAACTAAAGCTATAAGAGCATTTTTATTTATTTCTCTACCATTTGAATCTACAATAGCAGCTCTATCTACATCTGCATCAAAAATTATGCCTAGATCTGCATTATTCTTTAGTACAGCTTCTCTAATTGAGTTCATAGCTTCCTTAGCTTCTGGATTAGGTATATGATTAGGAAATCTACCATCTGGCTCCATAAATTGACTTCCAGAAATATCTGCACCTAAAGTCTTTAGTACTTTATCTGCAAAAAAACCACCTGCTCCATTCCCAGCATCAATAACAATTTTAAAACCAGATAAAGGTTTACAATAATCTTTTTTTGATGAAACACCTTTTCTAATCATGTTAACTAATACTTTAGAGTACTCTTCAATAAAATCAATAGTAACTACTTTCCCTTTACCAGAAAAACTACATCTTTTTGAAACTGCTATATCAATTATGCTTTTAATGTCTTCTTTTTCGCATCCACCTTGTTTAGTAAAAAACTTTAATCCATTATAATAATAAGGAAGATGGCTAGCAGTTATCATTATGGCTCCATCACAACAAAACTCTTCTAACACTGTAGTCATAAACATTGCTGGAGTTGTACTCATTCCACAATCATATACGGTACATTCTAGACTGCTTAATTCTTGTATAATACAAGACTTTAATTCGGGTCCAGATAACCTTGAATCCATTCCAATAGCTATTTTTAATTCCTTAGCCTTTATATTGCTTTTGCCTTCTAACCATTTTAAAAAGCCATAAGCTATAAGCTTTGCAGAATCTGGAGTTAAGTTTACTTGCTTTTCATCATAACTAATTGCAATTCCCCTTACATCTGTTCTATTTTGTAACTTATGCAGTTCTTTTAGCATTGATATCACCCCATTTAATCAAGCTTGTTTATTTATAGGCGCTTAGTGTTTAGAATGACTTAGCTGTTTCTGCTATCTTTTCAGGAGTTAACTCATAATATTTAAGTAAATCCTTTGGTTTTCCAGATTGTCCGAAAGTATCATTTATTCCTACCATTTTTACTACTGCTGGATGACTTTTACATATAACTTCACAAACTGCTGAACCCAGTCCTCCAATAACACTATGCTCTTCTGCTGTAACTATTTTTCCTATTTCTTTAGCTAATTTAGCAATTAGTTCACTATCTATCGGTTTTATTGTTGGTATATTTACTACAGCTGCGCTTATGCCATCTTTCTCTAACTCCTTTGCTGCCTCTAATGCCATAGATACCATAATTCCAGTTGCAATTATAGCTACATCTTTTCCTTCTTTTAGTATTTCACCTTTTCCTATCTCAAATTTATAACTTTCATCATGTAGTGTAGGTACTGCCATTCTACCTAATCTTATATAAACTGGACCTTTATACTCTGCTGCTGCTATTACTGCTGCTCTTGTTTCAATATCATCACTTGGATTTAAAACTACCATGTTAGGTATTCCTCTCATTAGTGATATGTCTTCTATAGGTTGATGAGTTGCACCATCTTCCCCTACAGTTATTCCAGCATGACTCGCAGCTATTTTCACATTTAATTTTGGATAAGCTACTGAATTTCTTATTTGTTCATAAGCTCTTCCTGCTGCAAACATTGCAAACGTACTAGCAAATGGTATTTTACCGCATGTGGCTAAGCCAGCCGCTGTACCTATCATATCTGCTTCTGCTATCCCCATATTAAAAAACCTTTCAGGATTTTTCTTTTGGAAATCTGCACTTTTAGTTGACTTTGATAGATCTGCATCAAGTGCTACTATATTTTTATTTTCAATACCTAATTCTGCTAATATTTGTCCGTAAGCTTCTCTAGTTGCTTTACTCATTATTTTTCCCCTCCTTTTAATTCTTCAATAGCAGCTTGTGTTTGCTCATCGTTAGGAGCAACTCCATGCCATCCTGCTTCATTTTCCATAAATGAAACTCCCTTTCCTTTTACTGTTTTTGCTATTATAACTGTAGGTTTACCTTTTACTGTTTTTGCTATATCTATGGCTCTACTTAAATCTTCTAAATCATGTCCATTGGCACATATTACATTCCATCCAAAAGCAGCAAACTTATCTGTTATTGGGTTAACATTCATTACATCTTCATTACGTCCATCTATTTGCAATCCATTGTTATCTACAAAAGCTAATACATTATCTAATTTATAATGAGCTGCTGACATAGCTGCTTCCCATACTTGTCCTTCTTGTAACTCTCCATCACCTAAAACAACATAAACTTTATAATCTTTATTATCTAACTTACCTGCCAGCGCTATTCCATTTGCAGCTGATAATCCTTGACCTAATGAGCCTGTAGTCATATCAACTCCTGGTGTTGATTTTACATCTGGATGTCCTTGTAATATAGAATGAACCTGTCTAAGAGTTTTTAAATAAATTTTATCAAAGTACTCTTTTTCAGCTAATACTGCATAAAGAGCTGGTGCTGCATGTCCTTTTGATAGCACTAATCTGTCTCTGTCTTCCCATTTTGGATCCTCTACTTTTATTTTCATCTTATCAAAGTATAGTAAAGTTAATATATCCGCTATTGATAATGATCCTCCTGGATGTCCTGATCCTGATGCTGCAAGCATTTCTATAATGTCAATTCTAACTTTTTTAGCTACTTCTTTTATTTCTGATGTATTCATAGTTTTTCCCTCCTATTATTTTATTTAAGGCTTTAATACCACTTTTATTTCTTCACCACTCATGACCTTGTTAAATGCTTCTTCCCATTGTTCTAAACTATAAACCTTACTTACAAGATCTTTAGCATTAACTTTTCCAGTATTTAGAAGATGTAAGGCTAAATCCCAAGAAGTTGGTTTTTGACTTCTACTTCCTACATAAATCAGTTCTTTTTGAATTACTTTTTCTTCATCTAATTCATTAAGAGATTTTGCAAATATACCTACTTGAACTAAAGTTCCTTTTTTTCTTAACAGGTTGAGACCAGAGTTAGTTGCATGTATTGATCCTGAACAATCAAATACTTTATCTACACCATATCCCTTTGTCAACTCTTTTATAGTTTCTTCTATATTTTCTTCTTGGATATCTATAGTTCTATCTACTCCAAGTTTTTTTGCAAGTTCCATTCTCTCTCTATCTTTACTTATTCCTGCTAAAACAGTGTATGCTCCCTTAGCCTTGGCTACTTGAGCTAGTAGAAGACCTATAGGACCTGGTCCAAAAATTAACACATATTCGCCTATCTCTATATTTGTTTTTTCTATAACTGGATGAGTG
Source organism: Clostridium sp. DJ247 (assembly GCF_014231265.1). NCBI lineage: Bacteria > Bacillati > Bacillota > Clostridia > Eubacteriales > Clostridiaceae > Clostridium > Clostridium sp. DJ247. The sequence continues at coordinate 55,533 of NZ_JABAIW010000007.1, forward strand.
CAACATGCTAAAGGTTCTGTTAATGCCGCTGAAAGTAGATCAACATTTTCAGGTAAAATATGAACACTTTCCTTCCTAGCTACAACATATTCAGCAAAACTTCCGTTTACCTGAGTACCAAGTCCTTTTCTGCTGGAACATAAATTATAGTCTCCTGTTTTGCAATAATCACATTCACCACATATATGAAAGGTGGTTTCACTAGTTACTCTATCTCCTACTTTAATTCCTTTTACATTGTCACCTATTTCTGTTACTATTCCTGAAAATTCGTGACCTAATACAACTGGAGGTTTTATATTGTTATACTCTCCTTTGAAAGAATGAATATCTGATCCACATATTCCTGAGTATTCAACCTTGATCTTAACTTGATCTTCATTTATAGTAGGGTCCTCCATATCAACTAGCTGCATGTTTCCATAACCTTTTTCTTTTTTAACTAAGGCCTTCATTATTTATCACTCCTTATAAATTTTGAATTCTATTATTCTTTTACTTCAATTTTCAGTTATTTTAAATTTAACTATAATACTCATATTTCTCAGTTATCACGAAGATATATTTATTATCATGTTAGTACACTATCATAGTTTTTCTTTGTTTTGTTTTCTAACATTTAGTTATTTCTTGAATAACTAAATGTTCATCCGTTGCCTGTAGTATATTTTCTAAAAATCCATTGTTTTGTATTAATCCAACTAGTTTTTGAAGCATCTCAATATGACTGTGTGCTTCCCCCATAGCTAGCATAAATACTACTCTTACATCTAGTGATTTATCCTGGTCCTCCATACATTGAAATGTAACCGGTTCTTTTAATGTTGCTACTGCAATACATGAGTTTAGAACATGTTCAGCATCTGTATGTGGAATAGCTACGTTGTATTTATTTAGCAACAATCCTGTTGGAAAAACTTCTTCTCTTTTTACTAGACCATCATAAAAACTTTCTCTTACATTTCCATTATCATAAAGCTTATCATGTAGAACTTTAAAAACATCTTCTTTACTGCTAGCCTCTAAGTTTGTTATAACAACACCGTTTTTAATAAAATCTATAAGTTCCATAACCTCACCTCCTCATTAATATCTATAAGCATTTCTTGTGCCAAACTCCTGGCTTAATTTGTTTTATTTAAAATAATAGTTGATGTTTATATATACTTAATCCTATAAATTGCCCTATTTATGCCATGATAAAGCTATGATAGCCTATGTAAAACCAATGAAAATATAATTATAACTTTAGTGTTATTCTAAAAAAATTATTTTAACTATGTATATATTAAAGCCTAATAGTATATAAAAGTTGGAGTTGATATTTCACTTCTATTTATTTAATATACTAGTTGGAATATTGAGTTCATTATTTGAAACATAGTTTTGTTATCAATTATAAACTTGGTATAAATTGTGCTAAATAAAAAACAGCATTTCACTAATTAAGTTTTGTGAAATGCTGTTAAACTTCTTTCTTTTTAAATTTTTACATTAACTATGTTATATAGTTTGTACTACTTGAAAGAATATTTAATATTTCTCTTCTATTACTTGATTTCCTTAAAAGTTTTCTTACCTCTTCATTAGATAACATCTTAAATAGCTGAAGTAAATTATTTTTTCCATCTTCCTTAATTGCAATTAATATCACAATAGAGGTCTTTTGTCCGCCTTCCCATTCAATAGGTTCTTGTAATTTTGCAATTGCTATTGCTGATTTATTTACATGCTGTGGAAATCCATGTGGTATAGCTATTTCATTGTGGAAAAGTGTCGTTCCTAGCGTTTCCCTTTTATATACACTTAGCATGAATTCTTCATCTACAATTTCTTTACTTCTTAGCACATTAACTAATATATCTATTACTTCATTTTTTGATGCTGCTTTCAAATTACATAGAATTAAATCTTCGTTAATAATCTCTTGTAATCCATTTGAACTCTTTTCATTAACTCCTAATATACTTTTTATACTATTTATTCCAGAACCTTCAATAACTTCTTCAAAAGATATAAATGGAATATTATCTATGTTGATGTTTACTGTTCCAACTACAGCTACAATATTATTTTGTTCACTCAATTTATAGATTTCATCTGTAATATGCTCTACATTTATTATTCCTAACGGAATTATGTTAACTTCATTTCGTACTTCTGGAACTAAATCCTCAATATATCTTTTTATATTTAAGGCAGTACCTTCTCCTGTTATACAAACAGTTACTATGGTTTTAGGCAGCTTTTTAATATACTTTGTACCTTGCATTTTTCCTACATAGTTTTTGTTGTCAGATACTGCATTAATTATTTCATCTAAAGTATTTTCTTCAATACAAGCTCTTCTTACTACTTCTAGCGCTAAAACCGTATCAACTCTACCTATAGTTTTTGTTAAAATTCCTGTTCTTTTAGTTATAATTTCTCCAAATGTAATTAGTGAACCCATATCTATCAGTATAATGCAACCTTTTCCTTCATTAGTCTTCTCAACTAATTCTAAAGTCCTTTCAAGAGCTTTTTCAGGACTCTCATCTAATGCCATCTCTATACCTACTGCGTTATCAACACCTAAAAGTTTATTTGCTACTTCAGCAATTCCGCAAGCAACATGGCCATGTGTAAGTATAATCACTCTAACTCTTCCCGTACTACTATAATTTTCTTTACGAAAGGCACCTAGGTACATTGCTATAAAACCGATTTCATCCTTAGGTATTGCAATTTGTAAATCTGCACTTAATTGATTTGCTATAAGTTCTGCAACTTCATACTCAGTTTTACGCTCTCTTATTATCTTTCCTAATTGAGGATTGTTTATTATTCTTCCACTTTTTATTCTATAATAAGCTTCATTTAAATGAATTGCTAAAGAATAAAAAAGATTTTCTTGAATATTTCCTAGATGTTCTTTTGCAATAACTATTGACTTTTCCACGGTTTCTATAACAGCCTGATCAACTACTCCTTCTAATTCTGTTCTAGACATATAGCTATTTACTTTAAAACTTCTAGCAAATTTTTTTAATTCTATTTCTACTTGTTCTCCAACAATCTCATTTATTTCATCTTTCTTCAAACCTTCTCTTTCAAGCTCAATAAATTTTTTTTCAATAAACTGATATATCTTATTAGGCAGCATATATCTATCTTTTTTATAGAGTATTTTATTAAGATCATCTGGATTTACAACTAAGTCATGACCTATATACTCTTCTATTTCTGGACCTCTTTTTTTAATTTTAAGCAATTCATTTTTCACATGATTGGGTAAGTCAAAAACGTTTACTATAACATTTTTATTCTTATTATACATAGTGTTTAAAAAGCTTCTAGCACAAGCAACTTGAATATCACTTCTAAGTTGACCTATATTACCTGTACAATTATAAAGCATTAAACTTTTAATCACTTCTGACTTTACAACAATATTTCTATTAATCCTTGACGATTCTTTTGAAAAAAATTCTCTGATTATTTCATATCTTTCCGAAAGAGGCCTTTCCTCTAATGATGGTAACTCAATCAACATTGGTATTCTTCTTCTAAAAGTTATCAATAAACTAGATTCTGGAGCTTCGGTAGTGGCTCCTATTAACATTACGTTTACAGTTCTTGTATTCTGAGTCTCTCCAAGTCTTCTAAACTTTCCTCTATCAATTAATGAAAATAGTATTTCTTGTCCTTCTGGCGGTAATCTGTGTATTTCATCTAAAAAAAGTATTCCCTTATCTGCCTTTTCAACTAGCCCCTCCTTGTTAACCTCTGCACCAGTATACGCTCCTTTTACATAACCAAATAACTGTGCTAGCAAGAGATTTGCATTTTCTGCATAATCTGCACAATTAAATACAACAAAAGGTGCATCTTTAGCTTTCACTCCTGACTCTACAGCAAATTTATACATACATTCTGCTAGCTCACTCTTTCCTACCCCGGTTTCACCATAAATTAAAGTGTGCAATCCATTAGGAGGATATAAAATTGCTGCCTTAGCCTGTTCCATTTTAGGTCTTAAGCTTCCTTTTGATCCAATTAGCGTATCAAAAGATTCATGCTCTACCACATCCTCTTTATTGCTTACTTCAACTTCTTCTAAACTTTCTTCTTGAAAACTATCATTATTAAAGTTATCTAATCTTGTATCCTTTAAAAATCTTGATACAATGTTTCTCGATACCTTAAATCCTCTATTATTTAATTCTTCAGCTAAATTTCTTTCTGAAATTCTAGAATTATTTTCTAATATTTTTATAATTTCATCTTGCAATAAACTTTTTCTTCTCTCTCTAGAATCACCTATATTTAGAGACTTTCTTAAACTAATCACCTCACCTCTAGTTATATTTAACATTTTAGAAATTTCTTCATCAGTATAAGGATTTTTTTTGTCTTCTTTTTCGATTATTCTTTTTATTTTTTCCATAAACCTCACCTATTTATTGTGTTAGCAATTATTATACCACAAAACGGCATATTTTGTTCTAGTCTATGCTATAACTTAATATTATACACTAAATATTCCACTATTAATAATGATTATGTTGTTATCCTTCCTCTCTTAAAACACTTTATTCCAACTTATATTTGTTATCTTATCTACATGAATACCAAATGGATTATACAATAGATGAAACTGCACACATCGTAAAATATCTGTTGGTTTATAAAAAAGTTTGATCAAAAGATATGTATAAGCCTTTTATATGCTTATATAAAGAACTAAATTTTATATTGAAAACCACTAGCTATGCAGGTGTGTTCAGAAGAGCTTTAGCGATGAGTATGTAGAAAAAGACCACCTTTTGTTAAAATAGAAGTTTGTTTCGCCGACCAAATCTAATAACAAAAAGAGGTCATCAAAAAAGTAATAAATAGTCAAAAATTCACTTGCTATTTATGTATAAATTCACTAACTAATTGAGCTACATATGTACTTTTAGCAACTGGCAGCATATGCCTAACATTGGGAATCATAATTAATTCTGAATCTTTAATTCCTGAATGCATTTTATGCGAATATTCTGGTAACGTCAAGATATCATCACTGCCTGCCATAATAAGTGTTGGAACATTAATATTACTCATAACATTTTCTAAATCAAGCCTTATATCTATATCAAAATCTTTGATAATTACTTTTGATGGCTCAAAAGTTAAAAAATCCATCAATACATCTAAATTAGAGTAAGAACCAAGGCATTTAATAAGATAAAGCCAATTTACTTTTCGATTTTTAACCATATTATGAATTTTCTGATCTAATTTATCAAATTTAGCACCAGAACTTATAATAACATTTTTTTTAACTGTAGGTATAGACTTAGCTGCAACTCCTAAACATATAGTACCTCCTAAGGAGTGTCCTATTATTGTAACATTATCTAAAGTAGCTACAAATTCTGCAACTGCATCAACATAATCCTCTACCTTAGTGCAATTTCTATTATCTGATTTACCATGATCAGGTAGATCTATTAGATAGCAGTTAAAATCCTTTAATTTTTTAGCTAGTGGTCTTAAAAATTTATGGTTACAACCTGAACCATGAACAAATACTAGATTTTCTTTACTTGATGAATTTTCAATAAGCTCATAATTAATACCATTAATTTTGTTATACAATATATAGTTCCCCCAATACCCTTAAGTTTTATTTTTTAATAATTTTACATTTATATTAATATTTATACAAAATACCACAACAAGTTGTGCCAGCCCCTACAGACCAAAAAATCACATTATCCCCTATGTTAAGCTCATTATTCTCAACTGCTTTTGCATAAGCTAAAATTGGACTAGTGGTACCTGTATATCCAAATTCATTACCAACAAATACAAATTTTTCCATATCTTCTCCCAATTCATTGCATATCTGTTCCATACTTGCTTTAGCAAATTGTGAAACAAAATATTTTTTTATATCTTTTTTAGTAAGGCTATTTCTAAAAAGCAATTCTTCTATAGTAATTTTAGCACTAAAAAATGCACCATCAACATCAAAAGGCGTCCACTTAACTAATTTATCTTTTATTTCCAGTTCATTGTTGTGAATAGTAGAAGATAAACCTTTAGCAGGTAAAACAATTTTATCATGATTACTTGAATTTGTATAAAAATCTGAATCTATGAATCCCCTATCAGTATTTGATATATTTTCCAATATAATCGCACAAGCAGAATCACCAAAATTTGAATAAGGTATAGCTTCATCAAATCTTGAATATCTATTAAACTGGTCAGAACCAGCAATAAGTGCATACTTTATATTTAAGTTATTTCTCATAATTCTGCTAACTTGCTCTAAAGCAACAAGCATACCCACGCAACTAGCATTTATATCATATACTGCTGCTTTTTGACCAGCTCTTATTGAATCGTGAATCTTTATAGCATTACTAGGAGTAATGTATTCAGGTGTTCCCGAAGAAAAAGCTATTAAATTTAATTGAGATGGTTTAATTTTAGTTTTTTCTAAAACTTTGTTAACAGCATTAATACTCATAGTAAGTACTGTTTCATCAGTATCATTTGAAATATATCTACTCTCTCTTCCTGTAACTTTGAGTAAACCACTGATATCTTGACCTTGTTTTTGAAAATGTTCTAGAAAGTAGCTATTGTCTACGCTATTTTCAGGATGATAATAAGACACACCTTTAATAATTGCATTATGAAGTCTCATTTTTGTATACCTCCATCACTTAAAAAATTTAGATTATTAAATATAAAAGTTCTTTAGTTTCATATATTGAAGAATAGCATAATTATATTTTTTTTAGTTTGTTTTATGTTTTAAACTTCTTTTATGTTTTCATTTAATATTTTTGACAAATTACCAATTATATCTTGAACTTCATCCATGGATTTAACAATATTTTCAACTGAAGCTGCTTGTTCTTCTGTAGAAGCACTAACTTCTTCCGTAGATGATGCAGCTTGTTCAGAAATAGATGCTAACTTCTCCATGGATTCTAATAGGTTATCTTTTAACTCCTTTATATTCTTCAGTTCACTATTTAATACATTTATTATATTAATTACATCTTCCGAAGATAGTACAATATTTTTGAAGGAATTTACTGTAATATTTAATTTTTCATTCGATTCTTTTACAATGTTTTTATTATATTTCATAGTATTTTGTGTTTTTTCAATTATATTTATTATCTCAACTAAAATATTGTCTACCTTATGAGTTGAATCTGAGGATTGTTCAGCAAGTTTTCTTATTTCATCTGCTACCACTGCAAAACCACGTCCAGACTCTCCTGCTCTTGCAGCTTCTATAGCAGCATTTAATGCAAGTAAATTAGTCTGTTCTGCAATTCCATTAATTGTCTCTATTATGCTGCCTATTGAATTGGATTTTTCTGATAACTTATTTATTTCTTTAAATACATCTTCTGTAGCTTTTGTATTTTCACCAAATTTATTTGAAAGCTCTTCAATTGATGTCATTCCTAAATCATCATTTTGTTTTAAGTTATTCATACTTTCAACTGTTTTGTTAACTTTATTTTCTGCACTTATAATCTTTTCAGCTAATTCATTAAATATATCTAAGCTTCCTGTTGCTTCCTCTGTTTGAATGATTGAACCAGCAGCAATTTCCTGTGAAGATCTTGCAATTTGATGTGAGATTTCACTAAATTGATCTAATGATTTATAAATATTACCAGATGTACTTTTTAGTGTATTAAATACTTGTCTTACATTTTCCATTATTTTTTCTTGGTAATTAAATAACTGAGATGTTTCTTTTTCTTTTAATTCAACATTTTCAAATAATTTATAAGTTCTACTTGCTATGATAGTAGCTATCGTAGCTGCTAACATGAATTCAAACATAATAAATATCCATATTGGTATATCATCCATTAGTAAAAATTGTTTTGTGTATATTATTGCAAATACTAAATTAAAGGCTATCGTTATAACTGCATTTGCAATTACAACAGTTTTATCATAGTAAGCAATAGATAATATTAGTACAACAAAATAAGCTTGGGTCATTGCACTATAAAGTCCATCACCTGCGTATGCTATAGTTATTGCTCCTGCTATAGGCATAAATGATACATAAAAATATTTTGCATATTCTTTAAGTATTTTTTCGAATATCTTTACAAGCACACCACCTATTGCCATTAAGAAGACTATGGCATCTCTTGAGTTTCCACCTTCAAAAAATCTTACCCAAATAAATCCTAAAAGGGGTATTATAATATTTGCCCAAAACATAACAAAGTTCATTTGTTTTTCTTCACCTTTTAATACATCTAATTTCATAATAATCCTCCTTATATTTAATGTATCTAATGTATCTAATATATCCATATATAAAATTTATGTGAATTTTATATATACGTAGAATATAGTTACCATCCTTATTTTCATATTACATTTTATAGTATTCTACAAAATATTTTGAAATTCCTCTATAAATTGCATTATTATTTTGTTAACTTATATTAATTAATGTTAACATTTTATGTGTTTAATTTACAATTTCCCTTAATTTCCTTTGTTTTCCCCCCTATTAAAAGTATATTGGTTCGAATATTTTTCAATTATATCTGCAACATACCTTCTATTTTTTAATAATATTAAAATAGGTAAAACCTCCAGTGTTATAATAGTTGTCGTAGGAAGTAAAAAAATAAACGCTAAAAAATTACATTTTATGTACATATTAAAACATATACATAAAATGTAATTTTTAAATACTTGCTAGAATGCTTAATATAATGGTTTGTAATCTTTCATTATACTCTCAGCCGTTTTCAACCCATCTACAGCTGCTGATACTATACCACCAGCAAAGCCTGCTCCTTCACCAGCAGGATATAAGCCCTCTACACTAATACTTTGAAGCTTTTCATTTCTAGTTATTCTAACTGGAGCAGATGTTCTTGTCTCTATTCCAGTTAGAACGGTATCCTTTGCTGCAAATCCTTTTATTTTGTTATCAAAATTAATTAAGCCTTCTTTTATGGATTCAGTAATATAACTAGGCAAACACTGTCTTAAGTCTCTAAATTCATAACCCGGTGTATAACTTGGTTTTATGTTACCCAATTTAGAAGATACTCTGTCTTCTAGGAAATCACCAACTAATTGAATTGGTGCCTTATACCCTTCTCCTCCTAGCAAATACGCTAGCCTCTCGTAATGCCTTTGGAATTCCATACCTTTAAGTGGTGAGTTTCCTTCAAAATCTCCTTCTCCTACAGTTACTACTATAGCAGCATTAGCGTTATCTTTATCTCTGCTAAAATAGCTCATACCATTGGTTACAACTCTACCTTCTTCTGAAGCTGCCGCTACAACTTCCCCTCCTGGACACATACAGAAACTATATACAGCCCTTCCAGTGCTTTTGGTTGTATGTGTAAGCCTATAATCTGCTGCCTTAAGTCTTGGGTGCTCTGCATATTTTCCATATTGATTAAAATTAATCATCTTCTGAGAATGTTCAGCTCTTACACCTATAGCAAAAGCTTTAGGTTCCATAAATATATCTCTTTTGTATAACATCTCGTAGGTATCTCTTGAACTGTGCCCTATTGCTAGTATTAATGCTTCACAAGGGATTTCTTCTCCATTTACTATAATTCCTTTTAGCCTTTTATCCTTAACTACTATATCCTCCAGTCTAGAATTAAATCTTATCTCTCCTCCAAGCTCTATTATCTTTTCTCTTATATTTTTTACTACTTCTTTTAGTATGTCTGTTCCTACATGAGGCTTCCCGCTATACACAATTTCCTCAGGTGCTCCACTTTTTACAAGCTCATCTAGTACATAATCACATCTAATATCTTTTATTCTGGTTGTAAGTTTCCCATCAGAAAAGGTTCCAGCTCCACCTTCCCCAAATTGTACATTGGATTCAACATTTAGCTCTCCTGTATTCCAGAATTTATTTATTGTATTAGTTCTATCCTCAACTTTTTCTCCTCTTTCAACAATAAGTGGCTTATATCCTCGCTGAGCCATTAAAAGGCCTGCAAACATACCTGCAGGACCCATACCAATTATTACTGGTCTGAACTCCATCTTCTTAGTTCCAAATTTAAATTCCTCTTTAAGCTTTTCTTCTTCCAATCTTACATCTTTATCTTTTACTTTCTGAATAAGCTTTAATTCATTTTCGCATTCTATTTCCACCGTATAGTTATACTTTATACTATCTTTTTTCCTTGCATCTACAGATTCTTTTAATATCTTAAACTTTTTTATATTTTCTACTGGTAACCTTAGTTTTTTACCAACCTTTCTTTTTAAGTCTTCTACATTTTCTTCTATATCTATTACAACATTACTTATTCTAATTGACATTTTTATCCTCCAATAACTTTTTTGCTTATAGTTACTTTAATATTTGTAGGATCTTGTGCAACCTTTGTTACCCCGTCAGGAAGGTTAACAGTTACATTTACAGTATGATCACCTTCGTTTAACGATGATAAATCAACAAAACAAGTTATATCTTCTTGTTTAAGATTATTTATAACCTCTTCTGTTCCAGCAACAGTTATGTTAACTTTACTATTACTTAGACTTACATTATAGTTATCCCCAAGATTCTTTGTCTGTATATCTAGATTAAATTGTTTTTGAGTACCTTTATCAAAATTAATTTTAACTTTAATTATACTGTTATTATTTACAAGAATTACACCTTTAGGAACTATAATTTTAGACTCTACTGTATCTTTATCTACTAGCTTATTTAAATCTATAGGCTCTGTATCTAAACTTGCTATACCAGATATTACATCATCATCTCCAGCAATATCCACATATGCTATAGTAGGAACTATAGCTTTTATTTTTCCACCATTATTTAGAGTTCCCTTTGTTTTTACATTAATTGGCACGCTTTTCGTCTTTTTAATAGGTATTATCACCTCTACAGAATTTGGAACTATATTCACACCCTTTATGATATTCCCAGACTTATCCTCCGCATTAGGAATTAGCATACCGTTTATATCCTTAGACAATCCTGTTATGTCACATTTTACTATAACATCATTTACTGCAGATACTATATCTGCTGGTCCATTTACTTGAACTTCTGTAGTCTTTATAACTGGCTGAAGAGCAAAAAAACCTTGCTTAATCTTTCCATCTAAAGTTACCTTTACTGGAACCACCTTTTGTTTTAAATCTTCCAAAATTATGCTGACCCATAAGTTATCCGTATTTACAATTCTTATATTATTGGGACTCTTTTTAATTTCTACTGGTATTTTATTTTCACCTTTTCTAACTACATAAGCATTTAAATCTGATTGCAGTTGAAAATCTTCTGCTTTTATAGAGTATATATCTAAAGCGTTTCCTCTTATAGTAATACTTACATTTAATGCCTCAATACCTACTGGAACTAGTTTAGCTTGAGTCAGTACATCCTTATTTATAACCTGAACTGGTACAGTTATTTTCCGCTCTCTTATTGGATTCTCCACATTAAAGATATACAGCCATAAAACGAAGGAAGCTATTACACAACAAATTTTGATAATTAATTGTCGGTTTTTAGCCTTTTCTTCCACTCCATCACCCGCTCTCTAAAGGTTAGCTTTTTATGTTGTCTTCTTTTAATTATTCTAATTAAAATATCTTTTAGTCTATCCTTATTATAATTTCTTGTTAAAACTCCATTCACTGCAAGGGATACAATACCTGTTTCTTCTGACACAACTATTATTAATGCATCAGAATTTTCTGAGATACCTATAGCAGCTCTGTGTCTAGTACCAAGCTTTTTATTTAATTCTGTGTTATTAGTCAGAGGTAAAAAACAGCCTGCAGATATTATCCTATCATTTCTTATTACTGCAGCTCCATCATGTAGTGGAGTATTTACTACAAATATATTTTCTAACAATTCTGTGGAAACTAAAGCATCTAGTTTTGTGCCTGTGTTGATTATATCTCCAAGTCCAGTTAACTGTTCTACTATTATTAAAGCACCAGTTCTACTTTTTGATAGATTTTCAATAGAACTGACAATTTCAGTTACCACTCTTTCCATAGTTTCCTCATCTTCTAATATATGTTTATCACTAAATGCACTTCTTCCTAAATGTTCTAATACTCTACGAATTTCCGGTTGAAATATTATAATGAAAGACAGTACACCTATTGTTATCGTTTTTGTTAATATCCAATTAAGCATAGTTAAATTTAAAAAACTACTTACAGGAATAAGTAAAATAATAAGTATTATTCCCTTTAAAAGCTGTTCAGCTCTTGTTTCCTTTATCAACATGTAACTTTTGTAAAAAATATAAGATACCGCTAGTATATCCATTACAGAAGATATACTAATATTTTTTATAGAGTTAACTACTATGTCCAGTATTTCCACCCACTTCACCACCCTGAAAAATAATATCTATTTACAATTATACACTATTTAATATTGTTTATATCAAATGAAAATTTGATTTTATAAATTATTAAAAAATTTTTTATGTTTTGTATTATTTTTTCTTTAACGGGTATAATACCATTAGCCTAAGTTTTATTAAACGCGGGGAAACCAAGATTTTGGGGTGAATCGTTTTATACGTAGGTTATGCCTTTACCGAACCCGTCAGCTAACCCCGTAGGTAAAAGGAGAGGATTATATTGAAAAAAATTATTTTCTTTATAGGTTTTTTATTTACATTTTTATTTTTTTCTACAAATAAGGTAAATGCAAAAGACCCTAATACTGTTGACTCAACCTTGTTCAATCAACAAGACCAAATAGTTCAAGTTTTCAACTATTCTGGTCAGAAAATCTATGTTACTCAGGATGATATTCATTTAATGGCTAAAGTAGTTTATGCTGAAAGTAACTGTGAACCTTTTGAAGGTAAAGTAGCAGTAGCTTCAGTAATTCTAAATCGAGTGAGATATCCTGAGTTTCCTAAAACAATAGAAGGCGTAATAAAACAAAAAGGTGCTTTTTCATGTATAAGAAACGGTAACATAAACGTAACTGCTGATGAGAGTAGCTATAAAGCCGTATTTGAAGCTTTGAAAGGAGAAGACCCTACAGAAAAGGCAGTTTTCTTTTATAACCCAAGGATAGCAACATCTCAATGGATGAAAAACATAAATAAGAAAAATATTAAAACCATTGGAAATCATGTATTCTTTGTAGTTAACTAGACATATCCTTTCTTTAGCTAATATATAGCTAAGCACATATATAAATAACCCTATACACTAAAATTGGTGTATAGGGTTATTTATATTAATTCCAAAAGGTTTCAAATCAAAAATTTTACTTATTCATAGGGATATGTTACCAGTTGTGAAGGCACATTTAAATACTTTTTTAATGAGTCTTAGCTCAGATTTGAGAAAAAAACTTAGAACCTAGATATGTTTCAGCGAAGCGAGTTTATCTAGGTTCTTAGCTTTTTCTCAAATCTGAACTTTAGACTCATAAAAAGTATTTATAGTGCCGAATAACTGGTAACATATCCCGGGGGCATACGTAAAGTTTTGGGTTTATAACCGCTACATTATTCCAAAGAGTTTAAATACAGTACTGCATTTAGTGCTGCGGTTTGCCCTTGCCCTGCCGCTTTTAAATACTGATATGGCTTACTCACACAGTCCCCAGCTGCAAAACATCCCCGAATATTTGTATTCATATTTAAATCTACCTGGATATGTTCATCCTCCATTAATAGTCCTGGCACAAGTTGGCTTGGTGCTACACTATCCTTCAATACAAATATTCCATCTGTAATAATTTCACCATTTTTTAAAATTAATTTTTTAACCCTATCTTCTCCGTGTATTTCTGCTGGTTTATCCTTAACTATTTGTATACTAGTTCTTAAGTCATAAGTTCCATTATACATGGGTATATAATAAAGTTTATCAGTTAGCTCGCTTACATAGTTTGCTTCTTCTTCTGCTTCTTTATTATAACCTATAATTGTTACTATTTTTCCTCTATACAGTGGAGCATCACAAGTAGCACAGTATCCTACGCCTTTTCCTAGAAACTCTTCTTCACCTTTAATAGGTTTTGTGTACTCCATTCCTGTTGCTATAATAACTGCTTTTGCTTCATACATTTTATCGTTTACTGCTAGTGCAAAATATTCTCCCATGGCGTATACATTATTTACTCTTTCATAAGTAATGCTTATATTCATAGAATTTATGTGTTTTTCAAATTGTGCTTTCAGCTCATTACCAGTAACATCGTAAAAACCTAAATAATTATTTACTTTAGGTGCCTTTACAAGCTTGTTGCTTAGGTCTTTATATCCAAATATAATTATATTTTTATTTCTTATTTTTGCATTAATGGCAGCTGCTAATCCCGCTGGACCACTGCCAATTATAGCTATGTCATACCTGTTATTCAAAAATTTTCACACCTCTCATCAATTCTTGTAAATTTTATCCGATGACTACCCGCTCTAATACTCCCATCTTCTCCAAAGTGGGAGTAAAGAGCAACTACGTCCCTGTATTCATTCAACTAAGAATCAGGTGGGGTCAAAACCCCATCTGATTCAAGTTTCACTTTATTTAACTTTACATATATATAAAATGGCAAACTAATACAATACTAATTTGCCATCCTATCTCAATACATTTAGATATGTTTTTCTATCAAGCTCTTAATAGCCTCTTTTGGTCTAAACCCAACTAATGTCTCAGCTACTTTTCCATTTTTAAATACTATAATAGTAGGTATGCTTGACACTTTATACTGTGTTGAAGCTACAGGGTTCTCATCAACATTCAATTTGTAGAAATCTGCTTTGCCTTTAAGTTCATTTGATAGTTCTTCAAATATAGGAGCTAACATTTTACATGGTCCACACCAGGTAGCCCAAAAGTCAACAACTACAGGAGTTGATGAAGCATTAATTATTTCATGAAAACTTGTATCTTTTATTTCTTTCATAATTACTTTTACCTCCAAATATAATTATATGCAACACTATTAATTTTATATAATTTTAATTTATACTATATTATTCTAACAGTCAATTTTTTCATTAATATTATTATAATTTACAAAGAAAGTATATGTATTTAAGCTTTTAATTATTTATAATGCTTTTTACTACTGAATTATTATAAATAGAGTACGGATATAGCTGCACTAGCTTTTCGCCATATACTTTAGCTTTAGATTTATCTGTATTTTTATAAATCGTCACCAAATTATATAATACTTGCTCAGCATAACCACCACTAGGGAAAGCATTAATATACTCAGTATAATATCTTGCAGCGTTTTCCCTGTCTCCTGACAAATCATATGAGGTTCCAAACATATATACTATATGAGAACATAAATAACTCTGACTACCTATACTATATGCTCTCCCGAGATAATCCTTAGCATTTGAATAATTTGCATTATTAAGATAAATGCATCCATTATTATAAAAATAGTTAACGCCTTCATTTTGCAATACTTCATATGCTGTAGACAAAACTACTTTGTCATTGTCAGGTACTTCTTTATCTTTCCAACTCATATATAAATCATATATACCTTCATAGTTTCTACTTTGTACATATTTTTTTAGTGCTTCTGAATTAAAGTTTTGTTTTTCTGTTTTATTTGTTTCTGTTTTGTTATTTTTTTCATTATTATTAGTTGTCTTAACATCAGTTTTACTATTAGCTTTAGTTGCTTCTATATTTTGAGCTTGCTTGTTACTTTTACTAGCTTTAGATATACTTTTACTAATATTATACTTAATACTAGCATATGTATCTCTTATTTTTTTCCTATATATAAAAGTAGTCATAATTAATATAGCAATACAAGCCATGAGCATACAGCTATATGCAATGATCTTAAAATCTATATTTTTTTTGATAACACCGTATTTCTCTAAGGTTCTTCTATTTTCTTTTGCAGTGTCGTTTGTCTTATCTAGTTTTAATACATTTTCTATATGTTTTAATGCCTTATCATATTCCCCTATACTAATATAGCAGGAAGTAATATAATTATTAGTATTTATATAATTATAATCACTTTCCTCACATACTTTTAATAACCTTAATGCTTCATTTATTTTTAATCCCTCTACAAGCTGCACAGCTTGACTATAAATTTTTAATCTTTCTTTATCTTGCTTAGTATCATTTAAGTATTTTTCTGATACGCTATCTTTGTTAATTTGATAGTTCATTTTCCAAAGTTTTTGTGCACCATCTAAATCACCTTTGAGGTAATATAGCAATCCTTTAAGATTAATAGCTGCCGCATTGGTCATATCTATAGAAATACTTTTTTCACATAGCTGTATTGCATCATCTATATATCCATTATTATATTTATCTAAAGCCTTAATGTATATCTTTTTAGATTTATCCATAAATTAAGCTCCTGAGTCAACTTATTAATTACTATAATTAATTGTGAAGATAACTTTACCTTCTGAGTTTTTCACTTGCATCTTATTATTTAAGTTTATATTAAATGAGGACACTGTCCAATTTTCTGTATGCGATTTATTATAGTTGTTATCATCATAAACATTTACTTTTAATTTTAAACTGTCATTATTTTTTTCAACAGACATAATTTCCTGTTTTTTATCTGGTATTTCTAAAACCGTAAACATTTTACCACTATTAACATTAAGTAGATATAAATTTCCACCCTTAGATACAGTTCCATGTGCAGACCCTATTACAACTAATAAATTCTCCCCATCAGCCCATTGTATAAACTTAGGTGAAATTTTTTCGTTATCTTGAATTTTAAAACTAAATATATCTCCACTATTATTTTTTACAAATATCTGACCTACTCCTTCTTCTATGGCTTCAGGTCCTTTACCCTCTACACAGGCACTATATGTTCCAGAAGGACTACTTTTCCACGGTGTATTAAACCTTGCTTTTGATCCTTTTTCAAGCTGCTGCTTTACTATTTTAGGCACATTACTATTATTCATGTTAATAACATTAATTTCATTAGTTCCATTAGTTTCATTTTTTTCTTTATTAGACTCATTAGTAGTAGAATTATTATTACCACTGGTATTTTGTTGTTGAGATGTTGGTTCACTACTACTATTAGAAGTTGTTTTATTCTGAGATGCTGCACATGCAGTTAAAGCTAGAGTCATTATAATTGATATAGAACATAATGCATATACTCTTTTATTCTTAAAGTTTTTCATAATAAATTCCTCCTTAACCTATATAAACTTATCTAAATATTTAACTTAAATTTTATATATATATTTTATATTATATACTAAAATATATGTTTACAGTTGAATTTTTCTCAAATAAAAAACCTGAACCAAGATTTTACTTAGCTCAGGCTTTTGTATACTTTTTAGTTTTCCATTATTAATTGTTTTGCTCTTAACATGGAAGATGCACTCATTGAGAATTCATCTAATCCATATTCAACTAAAGTAGGAATAGCTTTTTCATCTCCAGCCATTTCTCCACACATTCCACACCATTTACCTTCTTTGTGTGCAGCTTCTATTGTCATCTTTATAAGCTTTAAAACTGCTGGATGCATTGGGTTATATAAATATGATATCTTTTCATTCATTCTATCTGCAGCTAAAGTGTATTGTATTAAATCATTTGTTCCTATACTGAAGAAATCAACATGCTTTGCAAGTTCATCAGCATAAACTGCAGCAGCTGGTATTTCTACCATTATTCCTGTTTCTAAATTTTCGTTAAAGTTTTTACCTTCTTTTCTTAGCTCTTCCATACAGGCTTTAAGTATTTCCTTAGCTTGTAGGAACTCTTCTAATGAAGCTATCATAGGGAACATTATCTTAATATTTCCAAAAGCTGATGCTCTAAGTAATGCTCTCAATTGAGTTTTAAATATATCTTCTCTATCAAGACAAAGTCTTATAGCTCTGTATCCTAGGAAAGGATTCATTTCTTCTGGTAATGGTAAATAAGGAAGTTTCTTATCTCCACCTATATCAAGTGTTCTTATAATAACAGGTCTTCCTTCCAATTTTTCAGCAGCATATTTATATGACTCGAACTGTTCTTCTTCACTTGGCATATCATCTCTATCCATGTATAAGAATTCTGTTCTGAAAAGTCCTACACCGTCTCCACCATTTTCTATTACTTGATGAACATCTTCTGGCTTTCCTATGTTTCCAACAACTTCTACACGCTTTCCAGCCTTAGTTACAGTCTTAACACTTATTAATTTCTTTAATTCTTCTCTTTCTTTTTCAAAAGCTTCTTTCTTTGCTTCATAAGCTTTTATTGTTTCTTCATCTGGATTTACTATTGCTATACCTTCAATACCATCTACTATTATAGTATCGCCATTCTTAACAGATGAGGTTATATCTTGTAGTCCAACTACAGCTGGTATTTCTAGAGTTCTAGCCATAATTGCACTATGAGAAGTTCTTCCACCTATGTTAGTTAAGAAAGCTACTACTTTACTTTTATCTAATTGTGCAGTGTCTGATGGTGTTAAATCATGAGCAACAACTACTGTGTTAGCTCCCAATTCATCTGAATCAGCAGATATTTTTCCTGCTAAGTTAGCAAGTATTCTCTTACCAACGTCCTTTACGTCTGCTCCTCTTTCTCTCATATATTCATCTTCCATTGCTGCAAATATTCCTGCATACATTTCTATAACATCTTGAAGAGCTTTTTCAGCATTTATACTGTTGCCTTCTATTCCCATTTCAACTGCACCAGTGAATTCTGGGTCATCTAATAACATTATATGGCTTTCGAAAACAGCAGCTTTGTCTGCTCCCATTTCTCTTGCCGCTTTTTCTTTAATTTGTGATAGCTGTTGTCTAGATGCCTCTACAGCCTGCCCAAATCTTGCCTTTTCACCTTGTATGTCTTCTATTTTCTTTTCTTCAACTTTTACTTCGCTGTCTTCCTTTATTACTACTGTACCTATTGAATATCCTTTTGAAGCTGCTATACCTTTTTTCATCTTATTATATCCTCCTTGAATTTTTTCATTATTAAAAGCTATATTAAAATTAAGCATTATTATCTATATTACATAAATATATTTTAGCAACTTCCATGCCAAAGTATAGATAAAGAAGATAACTTCATATAATTTATTAACTTTATGTTGCACAAAGCTTAATATTTCTAAACAAATTAAATGATTAATTTAAATTTTTATATTTTATAATCTAAAAATAAAATATTTTGTCGAAAGTATATTGATAAAAATTATCAGGGTACTTTTGTTTTTATGTACTGGCTTCTTACATTTTAATTTGTTACACTAGAATTATCAACAAATTTCATGTATTATAGTAATTGATACTTTTTATCATACTATTATTTATATTTGATATTTTTTATCAAACAGAGGTGAATTATGTATACAAATAGTATAATTGTTCCTATTCATAATGGAATTCATACACGAATTGCTGCAACTATAGTTCATAAAGCAACTGAACTTAAACATAAGTATGGTGTTAACCTTTATATTAAAAACTCATCAACTAAAGATCCTTTAGCTATTAGTATGCTAGCTTTGCTTTCTTTAAAAATAAAACAAGGTGAAATAATTGAAGTTTCTTGCAGAGAAGATTCAAATAAAGGCCAACATGCTGTTTTAGAGTTATGTAATCTCATAACTAAAGATATATCTAATAATAACTCTATTTTGTCAAAAATAGATGATATTATAGAAGAAAACACTATTGCATATGAGCAAATAGTTACTAATATTCCCGTAGGTATATTAGTAATAGATGTTAACGGATATATTACTGCAATGAATGATTATGCTCTGAAAATTGTTGGTAAAGAACTAAATGATGTAATAGGACTGTTTGTAAAGGATGTTATTCCAACTTCTGATTTACCTAACATAATTAAGTCAAAGGAACGTAAAGTTGGAGAAACCCAATATATAAATAATCATTTAGTTATTACAAATAGATCTCCTATTTTCTCTAACAATAGAATTATTGGAGCATTGGGAGTATTTCAAGACATATCAGAATTAGTAGGAATAAAAGAATTAAATGAAAAGTTTGAGAAAATACTGGAAGCCTCTCATGATTTAATATGCTTTGTAGATGAAAGAAGAATTATAAGCTATATAAATCCTTCCTACGAGAAATACTTTGGAATAAAAAGCTCTAACATTGTAGGAAAAGACTTATTAGAGGTGTCTCCTAATGGTTTAAGACTAAAAGTATTTAATACAAAAAAACCTGTAGAAAATGTAATAGTTAAAAATTATTTCAATATACTATCTACTGTAGAACCTATTTTTATAGATGGTGTATTTAAAGGCGTTATTTCCATTTCAAAGCCTATTAATGAGTTAAGGGATTTAGTTGAAAAATTGGAGCAATCTGAAGAAAGATTAAACTACTATAAAGAAGAACTTAATAGACATACAAAACTAAGTAGCTCCTTTAATTCAATAATAGGTTGCAGCAGTTCACTTAAGGATTGTCTTATTATAGCAGAAAAAGCATCTAAATCGACTTCTACAGTTCTTATTCGTGGTGAGAGTGGTACTGGTAAAGAGCTTATTGCACAGGCTATCCATAATAGTAGCGATAGGCAGGACAAGCCTTTTGTAAGAGTTAACTGTGCTGCTATTCCAGAAAATTTACTTGAGAGTGAGCTTTTTGGATACGAAAAGGGTGCTTTTACAGGAGCTGTAAAAAGTAAACCTGGTAAGTTCGCTATAGCTAATGGTGGTACCATATTTCTAGATGAAATAGGTGATATGCCAGCCTTAATGCAGGTTAAACTATTGAGAGTTCTTCAAGAAAAAGAATTTGAGAGTGTAGGTAGTGTTACTACTCAAAAGGTAGATGTAAGGATAATAGCAGCAACAAATAGGAACTTAGAAGAGATGATAAAAGAACAAAGCTTTAGGGAAGACTTATACTATAGGCTAAATGTTTTAAATATACTGCTTCCTCCTTTAAGGAACAGAAAACAGGACATAAATCTTTTAGTAGAACATTTTATTCATAAGATAAATAATAAAATAAATAAGAATATATCAGGTATAGATAAAAAATCCCTTATGTATCTTCAAGAATATCACTGGCCAGGCAACATAAGAGAACTTGAAAACATAATAGAGAGAGCCATAAATATGTGCGATGGAACTATAATAACTGAAAAAGATCTTCCTTTTTATATAAAAAATGAAGAATACGAAAGTGGGAACTTGGTAAAATTAAAAAATGGTGAACTTCTCACCCTTGAAGAATATGAAAAAGAGATCATAACCTTAGCAATGAAAAAATATGGCAGTTATAATAAATCTGCCAAGGCTTTAGGTGTTACTCATCGTACTATATCATTGAAATGTAAAAAGTATGATATAGAAGTTGATTAACAAGGTATAGGGTGCTCTTATAGCGCTTTATACCTTTTATTTTATCCATTGAACTACCAAATGATACTACTTGCTGAATTAATTCAATATAGATAATCATAACTTAAATTTAACTTATACGTAGGAATATGCTGCCAAAACTGATGACACTTTTAAAAACTTTTTTATTAGTCTTAGTGAAGTGTTTTTGAAAATCTTAGAAGCTTTGATATAGTTGAAAGCCTGAATGGCTTTCAACGAGCGACTTATCAATGGTAATTGATAAGTTGGTCCGGACTGAGGTACGAGTTTATCAAAACTTCTTATTTTATATGAAACTCCTCTTCCTTACGTCAGATGAGTAAGCGATTCGCACAAAATCACAGATTTTGGCTCTCTGCTTAAAACACGAACTTTAGACTAATTAAAAGTTTTTAACGTGCTGAAGTTTGGCAGCATATTCGGTCGTTTAAGTTAAATTTCGGGCGTGGTTATCTATAGACAAAACCACATTTCAATTAATTTCACTTTATTATATTCTGAAACTCCTGAGAATCTTTTACCGGATTAAAGTCTTCCTCTTGTTCAGCAATTATTTTAATATCTGGTGACATGTCAACAGCAGTTTTTAAATACTTTACAGTATTCTCTACATCACCTCGTCTTCCATAAATACTTGCTTTCCCGTAATAACTCCATATATAGTTCTCTATTTCTAAATCCTTATCGTACCAATTTAGAGCATCATCATAGTCACCATGAAGTTCATAAGCTAAGGCTTTATTAAATCTGGCATATCCAAAATCAGGTCTTATTTCCAATGCTTTATCTATATCTTTCATACCCTCTTCGTAGCTTTTACTATAACATAGTGCTATTCCTCTTATATTGTAAGCTTTATAAAAGCTGTTATCCTCTTCTAATATTTTGTTAGCAATATTTATTGCTTCTTCATACTTTTTATCGCTAAAGGCTTTGTAACTTTCTTCATATTTGTTTTCTAAGAGTTTATTTTTTTCTTCTTTTATAACTTGTTCTTCATTTTTTCTTATATTTATTTCTTTATGTTTGTTATCTTCTGGACTTAATATTGTTGGACTTTGCTGACTATTTATATTCTCGTTATTTTTTATAATACTGGTATTGATTTTTTCTTTATAAGCTATGCCAATTACTATAAGTGTTAACATACAGAATAGTATAAGCTTTTTTTTCAATGAAAACCTACCAAATAAGTAATTTGATAAATTATTATATCTATTTCTTAACCCCAATGTTACTCCTCCTATTGCTATTTAAATCTTTGTTAACTTTAATCCTTATAGTAACTAATTATACTATAGATAAATAAGAATTATAAACAATTTTATAAGTTTGTATAATATAGATAGTTAACTGTAAACCTAATCCTATCTAATTTACTAACTTAACAATAATATTAATATTCTAAATGTACGTTATATGCAAAAGTGGCAAATTAGCATTTGATAAATTAATTTTTAGAATTAACTTTCCATTTATGTAAACCATTGTATTTATTATATATAATATGTTACTAATAATACTAATATAATTATATAGAAAAAATGCTATTATTTATTAAGGAGGATGTCATGAATAAAAATAACCTTCCCAAAGTTGCTTATTTTTGTATGGAATATGGCTTAAACTCTGATTTTAAAACATATGCTGGCGGTCTAGGAATACTTGCTGGTGATCATCTTAAGGGTTCAAAAGATATGGACTTGCCTTTAATAGGAATCGGTATAAAGTGGAAACAAGGATATACAGATCAAGTCATCGATAAATCCGGCCAGCCTTATGATACTTATTATAACTATAAATATGACTTCTTAGAGGATACTGGAATTAAAGTTACAGTAAGAATAAGAAACGTTAATGTTGTATGTAAGGTATGGAAAAATGAAAAATTTAATAATAATCCTATCTATCTCTTAGATACAGACTTACCTGAAAATGAAGATGCTTGGATAACAGGACAACTATATGGTTGGTTTGGAGAGGAAAGAATAGCTCAAGAAATGGTACTTGGAATAGGTGGGATTAGAGCCATAAGAGAATTAAGTCTACCTATTGACGTATACCATTTCAATGAAGGACATGCTGATTTTGCGGCTCTAGAGCTTATAAGAGAAAAAATGAGCTCTGGATATAATTTTGAAGATGCTTGGAAAATTACCCGTGAAGAAGTTGTCTTTACAACACATACTCCAATAATACAAGGAAACGAATCTCATCCAATAGATAAGCTAGAATACATGGGTGCTTTTAATGGTTTATCCAGAGATCAAATGATACGCATAGGCGGAGATCCATTTAATATGACTGTGGCTGGATTAAGATTATCAAGAAAATCAAATGCAGTAGCACAGCTTCACGCTGATACTGCAAACAAGATGTGGAAGACTGTAGCCGGTAGAAGCGAAATAATAGGAATAACAAATGCTATACATACCCCAACCTGGGTTGATGAAAGAATTACTAAAGCTTTTAATGAAAATGGTGATCTGTGGTCTACCCATATGGAAATAAAAAATGAGCTTATTGATTTCATTTATAAAAGAAGTAACATTAAATTGAATATAGATAAACTATTAATAGGTTTCTCAAGAAGAGCAGCTCCATATAAAAGAAGTGATTTAATATTTACAAAACCTGAAACAATTGACCCTCTCTTAAATATTGGAATAGTACAGATAGTGTTTTCCGGTAAAGCTCATCCTCTTGATGATACAGGAAAAGCTATTGTAGCAAATTTAGTTTCAATGATGAAGAAGTATCCTAATAGCGTAGTATTCTTAGAGAATTATGATATGAATATTGGTAGAATACTTACAAGAGGCTCTGATGTATGGCTAAATAATCCGAGGAAGCCTTTGGAAGCTAGTGGTACTTCTGGCATGAAGGCAGCAATGAATGGCGTTCTTAATTGTTCTATATTAGACGGATGGTGGCCTGAAGCTTGTGAGGATGACATAAATGGTTGGCAATTCGGTGATGGAAAATCTGTGGAGGATTTCTCTACTTTAAGAGAATTAGATGAACATGATTGCAATGCACTTTACCATACTCTTTTAAATAGAGTTATTCCTACTTATTATAACAACAGAGATAAATGGGTAGCTATGATGAAAGAAAGCATAAGAACTACAAAGAAATATTTTGCTGTTGAAAGAATGCTTACTGAATACTATGAAAAATTATATATAAAGGAATCATAACAAATGTGATCACCTATACTTATTACACTTTTTTTAAGCATAGGTGATCATTATTTTTTACACAGCAAGTTTTTATATGTACAAAATTATTTTATAGAATTAAGATATGCGCTTTGACCTAATTCATAAAGATTATTACCTTGCGAATCAATAACTACTACAACAGGTAAGTCCTCTACTTCTAGTTTTCTTATAGCTTCAGATCCTAAATCTTCATATGCAATTAATTCTGAAGTTTTTATTGACTTACCCATTAATGCAGCTGCTCCTCCTATAGCTGCAAAATATACAGCATTATTTTTTTTCATTGACTCTACTACTTCCTTAGATCTAGATCCCTTTCCAATCATTCCTTTTAAACCTATATCTAACAAGCTTGGAGCATAGGAATCCATTCTATAACTTGTAGTAGGTCCTGCTGATCCTATAGGTTGCCCTGGTTTGGCTGGACTTGGTCCAACATAGTATATAATTGAGTCCTTAACATCTATAGGAAGACTTTCTCCCTTATCTAAAAGCTCTACAAGCCTTTTATGTGCAGCATCTCTTGCTGTATATATTATACCTGATATTAGCACACTATCTCCAGCTCTCAGATCTTTAACTTTATCTGAAGTTAGTGGGGTTGTTATTCTTTTATCCATGTACTATATACCTCCATCATTTAAATAAAAAACTAAAGTCATAACTACTAATATTAGATTTTCCGTCTACGAACCTAAGCATATATGTATTTTAGTATAAAATAATATCTTATAGCTCTACTTCTGCATGCCTTGTAACATGACAATTTATATTTACAGCAACTGGAAGCCCTGCTATGTGTGTAGGGTAAGTTTCAATATTTACTGCTAATGCTGTAGTTTTTCCACCAAACCCTTGTGGTCCTATACCCAGTGCATTAATTTTTTCTAGAAGTTCTTTCTCCAAATCTGAGTAAAAACTATTTTCGTTTCTTACTGTTAACGGTCTTAGTAATGCTTTTTTAGCTAAATATGCTACTTTATCAAAGGTTCCACCAATTCCAACACCAACAACTATTGGTGGACATGGATTGGGTCCAGCTTCCTTTACTGCATTAATTACAAACTCCTTTACTCCTTCCACTCCATCCGAAGGTTTTAACATTTTAAGTTTACTCATATTCTCTGACCCAAACCCCTTTGGTGCTAAGATTATCTTTAATTTATCTCCAGGAACTAAAGAATAATTTATAACTGCAGGAGTATTATCCTTTGTATTCACTCTATCTAGAGGATCTTTTACCACAGATTTTCTTAAATATCCTTCTAAATATCCTTGTCTTACGCCCTCATTTATAGCGTCCTCTATAGAACCACCTACTATATGAACATCTTGCCCTATCTCTACAAATACACAGGCCATACCAGTATCTTGGCATATTGGCATATCTTCATTTTTAGCTATGTCTACATTAGTAAGTATTTTATCTAAAATACCTTTTGCCATAGGCCAGCTTTCTTCCTCATACGCTTCTTCAATCTTTTTCTTTACATCACCAGAAAGATAATAATTAGAATATATACATAGTTTCTTTACTTTCTCTGTTATCTGTAGTGTATTTATTTCCTTCATAATTATATAGCTCTCCTTTTTTACAATTTTAATAGCAAAATTTAATACTGTTTTTATATGTTGTTTTTAACGAGATCCTAATATACTCAAAGCTATTAAATATATAAATATATAAATATATAAATATATCTAAAAAAACAGTATTAAATAAAACTATCTTTGCTATAAGTATTTTATTTCTTACAGTACGATTTATCAACAGATTATTTACAAACCTGCAATTCGTAATTTGAACTAATATAAAAGATTTTTAAACAGAACGATGCAGCTTCAGAGTAATTTTAAATATAATATTTATACAAAAGTTTATGAATATACAATATATATATTGTATATTACGAATTGCAGTTACAAACTACTTTTGATATTTTAATTCTATTAGCTTTGATTTTAGAGCTTTTATGGAGTTATCATCTAAACTGTATAAGAATCTATGTATTTCCTTATGGTTTAAAACATTTTCCTTTACATCATTATATCTGCCCGGTGAAACTATAATTACATCGGAGTTATTTATAATTTTTCTCAACTCATCCTTGTCCCAAGTATTAGTATATTGAATGTTTATATTACTAAGTCCAGCTTTTTCTAATGCTCCTCTAGCCTTAAACATAAATTCTTGCGAGATACATATAAATGCAAACCGTGCATCTTCAGGATATCTAGCTATTTTTACTATGGTTTGTAAATCTACATTAATAGCTACACCTATTACTTCCTTCTTGAAGGGCTTAGTTAACTTAACAACTTCATTTACATGATTAAATGTAGCTATAATAACTTGACAATTCTCTACTATATGTTTATTTTGGTTATTTATGTTTCTTATATCCTCTAAAGTAAATGGCACTACATTCATATTAGTGCTATCAGTTAACTGTTTACTGAACATTTTAGCCTGTTCTATGTTACACTCTACATATAGCGCTGTTATTTTACTCATAAGTTCTCTTTTTTCTTTTACTCTCTGAGCAACTATTTCTAAAAATTCATCTGCATCTATGCCAGTTTCAATAGCTTCTTCAAATCCTAAATCTATAAATTTAATTATTTTTTCTTTTATATTTTGAGCCTTCCAAGGATTAGCCTCTTCTGCTACAAATGTACCTCTGCCTTGATATGATTTTAATACACCTTCTTGCTCCAATTCATTATATGCAGTACTTACAGTATTCCTGCTAACCTTTAACTTCTCAGATAGCTCTCTCTCTGTGGGCATCTTATTCCCAACCTTCAATGTACCACCTTTAATAAAATCCATAATTTGCTTTTTAACTTGAAGATAAAGAGGTACTCCGCTTTCTTTGCTCACTTTAATATCTATAGTAATCACCTCAGAATTTAATTGGATTAATGGACTAATCCATTTATTCAACATAATGATAACACACTAAAAAGTAGACATCAATTATTTTTTTCCAGATAAATATCAGTAAAACTATGATAACTACGATAATGCTAAAAGATCTGTCTTAAAAGTAAAAACACATGCATGTTTTTTAATGGTCTTGATAATTATGCTCGATATAATAAAAACACTATCAGTTTATTAGAATTCAATAAACTGATAGTGTTAATCTTTAATTATAAAAGATTATTAATAAATCCTTAAGTAAAAATATATCTTGAGAAAGCCTTTTTATTTGTTACTGAGAATAATAAGCTTTTACAGATTTAACTATAGAATCTGCAATTTTATCTTGATATTCATCACTTTTTAATTTTCCTTCTTCCATAGGATTGGATAAAAAACCACATTCAACCAATACACTTGGCATTTCATCATTTACTCTCAATACCTTATATGAATCTAATGCTGGTTTTTCTTGCCTATTATTAGACATATCTAAATCTGCTTTAAGATTCTGTTGAACTATTTTGGCTAGTTTCTCACTATCCTTATTTCTGGAATACCATACTTGCGCACCATAGTATTTAGATTCTGGAAACATATTTAAATGTATACTTATAAACATATTACAACTAGATTCCTTCTTCATTTTAGATCTATTATTTAAATCTTCTATCTTTTTCTTTCTTATTTTTCCCTCATCTGTATAAAGACCTTTGTCTTCTTCTCTAGTTAACATTACCTTATAGCCTTCCTTTTGCAGTTTATCTCTAACCTTTAAACTTATTTTTAAATTTATGTCTTTTTCCATAATCCCACTAGGTGATACAGCTCCCCCGTCAATACCACCATGTCCTGGGTCTAGTAAAATAAGTATATCCTTAGTCTCGCTAAGACTAATCTTATTACCTAATGCAAATATAGAATATTTTACATTAGCATAAAATATAGAAGCTAAACTAAAAAATATAACACAAACTACAATTAACAATTTAGTATTTTTTAAATGCAACTTTCCCCCTCCTAAACAAAACTTCATATATATTTTATGCACCATTGTAGTATTTTAATAAATATATTTGTAACAAATAAAAAAAGAGAGGAATTTCCTCTCTTTTCTTTATCTCTTTGAGAATTGTGGAGCTCTTCTTGCTTTTTTAAGACCGTATTTCTTTCTTTCCTTCATTCTTGGATCTCTTGTTAAGAAACCAGCTTTCTTAAGCTCTGGTCTTAAATTTTCATCAGCTTTTAAAAGTGCTCTTGCTATTCCGTGTCTTATAGCGCCTGCCTGACCAGTATATCCGCCACCATGTACATTTACTAATACATCAAACTTTTCTTTAGTTCCAGTAAGAACTAATGGTTGATTAAGTATAACTCTTAAAGTTTCTAGTCCAAAGTAAGTTTCTGCATCTCTTTTATTTATTACAACTTTACCTTCACCAGGTACAAGTCTTACTCTAGCGATTGATTTTTTTCTTCTTCCTGTTCCAAAATACTGAACCTTAGCCATTTTTTATCCTCCTTCCAGCTTCCAATTAATACTTAAGTTCTAATACTTCTGGTTTTTGAGCTTGTTGATTGTGCTCAGCACCTCTGTATACTTTTAGTTTCTTAAGCATTTGTCTTCCTAATACTCCCTTTGGAAGCATTCTTCTAACTGCTTCTTCAAATACAAATTCAGGCTTTTTGCTTAAAGCTTCTCTGTATGGAGTTTCTTTTAAACCACCTGGATATAATGTATGGTGTCTTAACATTTTTTGATCTAATTTTTTACCAGTTAAAACAACCTTCTCTGCATTTATTATTATAACGAAATCTCCAGTGTCAACATGTGGTGTAAATGTTGGTTTATTTTTTCCTCTTAATATTGATGCAACTTGACTTGCTACTCTTCCTAGTGGTTTTCCAGCAGCATCAACTACATACCATTTTCTTTCAACTTCTTGTGGTTTTGCTATGTATGATTTCATCATTTTCCCTCCCTGAACTCATCTACATAAAATTCTTACGTTCTTCTATATAAAGACCCGGGGCTAGTGGATCTTCTATACTTTTTAATACAACGTTTATATTATAATACAACTTGCCTGGTGTGTCAATAAATTTAATTATTACAACTAATAATTTAGTTATTTTATAAAAACATATAATTTTTCCATATCATATTATACTTATAGTCCTCTAATAAAATACTTCTTCCAAACATAATCCACTAGCAGGTGCTGATTTACCTGCTTTTGCTCTATCTTTAGAACAAATTATCTCTGGAATATACTCTGGCTTAAACCTGCCTACTCCAACTTCTAGAAGTGTCCCAACTATTATTCTTACCATATTGTATAGAAAGCCATCTCCAATAATGCTGAAGCTAATAATATTGTTATTTTCCAGAACCTTCAACTCTTTTATTGTTCTAACAGAAGTCTTAACTGAACTACCCTTGTTTTTAAATGCCGAAAAATCATGGGTACCTATAAAATATTTTGCCGCTTCTCTCATTTTTTCAATGTCCAGTTTTCTATAAAAGTAGTGGACATAGTTTCTTCCAATGGCAGGTCTTTGAGGTCCATTAACTATAGTGTAAACATACCTTTTTGCTATACTATTATATCTAGCATGAAAAGCTACTGGTACTTCTTCGGAACTTAAGACAACTATATCTTGTGGTAAAAATCTATTAAGCGCTCTCTTGAAGTTTTCTCCGGGTATATTGCTTTCAGTAAAAAAGTTACATACAAATCCTTTTGCATGTACTCCAGCATCGGTTCTACTTGACCCTGTTACTTCTACTAAAGATCCTGTTATACTTTCTATTGCTTCTTCAACTTTTTCTTGAATAGTAGTAGCATTATTTTGTTTTTGCCACCCTGCATAATTTGTACCATCATATTCTATAATTAGCTTTATGTTTTTCATTAATGCCACATCCTGCTCCATATAGATACACCTACTAAAGCAAGCATGATGACTGATGCCGTAATATCCCTTGTTGTAAGTCTTAATTGCTTCATTCTTGTTCTACCTTCACCGCCCCTATAACATCTGGCCTCCATAGCCATAGCCAATTCATCTGCTCGTCTAAAGGAGCTTATGAATAAAGGCACAAGTATAGGAATTAGGTTCCTTGCCCTTTGCATAAGATTTCCTGATTCAAAGTCTGCTCCCCTAGCCATTTGTGCTTTCATTATCTTATCAGTTTCATCCATAAGAGTAGGAATAAATCTTAGTGCAATAGTCATCATCATTGCAAGTTCATGGGCAGGTATCCCTATTTTCTTAAATGGATTTAATAATCTTTCAATTCCATCCGTTAATTCTATAGGTGAAGTAGTTAATGTCAGTAAAGATGTGCCAACAATTAAAAAGATTAGTCTTAAGACCATAAACGCCGCCAAGGTTAACCCCTCTTTATATATGGTTATGAATTTCCAATGATAAAGAGGCTCTGAGCTTCCACCAGTCATAAGTACATTTATTAAAGCTGTTATTAATACTAAAATCAGTACAGGTTTAAGGCCCTTATATATATACGTAAACTGAACTTTAGAGATGATTATTGAAAGTAAAGTAAATGCCACTATAAATATGTACCCTTTAAAGCTATCTACTAGAAACAAATCTATTATATATATTAAAGATATTATTATTTTAGTTCTTGGATCTAGCTTGTGTACAAAAGATTCACCTGGTACATATTGTCCTATTGTAATATCTTTAATCATTTACTAACTCCCCTAACGTTTATTTAATATTTTTAATATTTCTTCTTTCGCCTGATCTATAGTAAATACACTATCAGGTATATTAAAACCTTTTTCTCTAAGGCTTCTTATGAGATATGTTACATGAGGTACTGCAAGACCAACACTTTCTAATGTATCTATCTCTTTAAACACTTGATTTGGTGCTCCATCAAGTATACATTTTCCTTTATTCATAACTAAAATTCTATCTGCAAGCTTTGCCACATCTTCCATACTATGTGATACCAGTATTATTGTCATTCTGTATTCTTTGTGTAACTCTTTTATTTTTCCTAGTATATCATCTCTTCCCTTTGGATCCAGACCTGCTGTTGGCTCATCTAGTATTAATACTCTAGGTTCCATAGCTACAACACCCGCTATTGCTACTCTTCTTTTTTGGCCTCCACTTAATTCAAATGGTGACTTATTCTTATAGCTGTCATAATCTAATCCAACTATATTCATAGCTCTTCTTACTCTTTTATTTATCTGTTCTTCATCTAATGCCAAATTTTTAGGTCCAAATGCAATATCTTTTTCAATAGTCTCTTCAAATAGCTGATATTCTGGATATTGAAATACAAGGCCTACTTTTTTCCTTATAGAATTTAGATTTGCTTTTTTCTGTGTTATATCAAAATCATCTATAACAATTTTCCCTGAATGTGGCTTTAAAAGCCCATTGATATGTTGAATAAGTGTGGATTTACCAGAACCAGTATGACCAATTAATGCTACAAATTCTCCATCATTTATAGTGATACTTACATCATCAAGTGCCTTTTTCTCAAAAGGTGAACCTTTCATATATATATGAGTTAAATTCTCTATCTTAATCGACATAATTCATCCACCATTTCATTTATAGTTAATATATTTTCATTAATACTGCTAATACCACTATTTTTTAATTCATAAGCCAGCTCTGTCATTTGTGGCACATCAAGTCCTATACTTTTCATCTTTCTAACTTGACTAAAAATATCTCTAGGTGTACCTTCCATCATGACCTTACCTTCATCCATAACAATAATTCTATGGGCTTCTGCTGCTTCTTCCATATAGTGAGTAATGAGTATTACTGTCATACCATACTTTTCATTTATTTCTTTTATAGTTTTTATTACTTCTTTTCTTCCTGACGGATCAAGCATAGCTGTAGATTCGTCAAATATTATACATTCTGGTCTCATAGCTAGTACTCCCGCTATAGCAACCCTCTGTTTTTGACCTCCTGATAGAAGGTGAGGAGCATGCCTTCTATAGTCATACATGTTTACTTTCTTAAGAGACTCATCCACTCTAGATTTAATTTCTAATGGTTCTATACCTAGATTTTCTGGACCGAACGCTACATCTTCCTCAACAATAGTTGCTACTATTTGGTTATCCGGGTTTTGAAACACCATACCTGCCTTATTCCTAATAACCCATGTATTATTTTCATCTGCTGTGTCTAGTTTACCTACATGAACTTTCCCACTGTTAGGAATGAGTAATGCGTTCATGTGCTTTGCTATAGTTGACTTACCTGACCCGTTTCTACCTAGTATAACAAGGAATTCCCCCTTGTTAACCTGAAGATTTATATCATTTAGAGCCAATCTAGTGTTATCTTGGTCACTATTTTCATACTTATAAATAACATTTTTGCACTGTATCATTATTTCTTTCATAGAAACACCCCGCTAACTTAACACATAAATACTATATAATTCATTAAGATAAGCGATTTTATTAGAGTTATACTTTATTTCATACTAATATAATTATTTGCTATAATATTATAGCAAAATGGGGATTAAGCTAGCCTTAATCCCCTTAATATTATACTAACTCTAGTATAACTACTTCAGCTCCATCGCCTCTTCTTGGACCTACTTTATATAGTCTTGTATATCCACCGTTTCTTTCAGCATATTTAGGAGCTACGTTATCAAATAAATTTCTTACTACTTCCTCTTCAGTTACAAAAGAAAGCACTTGTCTTCTAGCATGAAGATCTCCTCTTTTTGCAAGAGTGATCATTTTTTCAGCTAAATTTTTCGTTTCCTTTGCTCTAGTTTCTGTTGTTTCAATTTTTCCATGCTTTAAAAAACTAGTAACAAGGTTTCTAAGCATTGCTTTTCTTTGGTCAGTTGGACGACCTAATTTACGGTATCCTGCCATCTCTATACCTCCTTACTTTTGCTCTTGTTTAAGTATAACAAATACAAGTTATTACTCTTCACTTTGTTTTAGTGATAACCCTAATCCTTCAAGTTTTTGCTCAACTTCCTCTAAGGATTTCTTACCTAAGTTTCTAACTTTCATCATATCATCCATAGTTCTTTCAGTTAGTTCTTGAACAGTATTTATTCCTGCTCTCTTTAGGCAATTATAACTTCTAACAGAAAGATCCAGTTCTTCAATAGTCATCTCTAGAACTTTCTCCTTCTTATCTTCTTCCTTTTCAACCATTATTTCGACATTATTTGCATGATCAGTTAATGTCATAAATAACTTAAAGTGCTCTATTAATATTTTTGCTGATAAGCCTATGGCTTCATCTGGCATTATAGTGCCATTAGTCCATATCTCTAGAGATAGCTTATCATAATCGGTGATTTGACCAACTCTTGTGTTTTCTACCACAAAGTTAACTCTTTTTATTGGAGTATATATTGAATCTACTGGAATAGTACCTATTGGCATATCCTCAGATTTATTCTTAGTTTGAGAAACATATCCTCTGCCTCTATTAATAATTAATTCCATATATAACTTACCATCATCATCAAGGGTTGCTATATGTAAATCTTTATTAATTACTTCAACATCTCCGTCAGTCTTTATGTCTCCAGCTGTAACTTCTCCAGGTCCTTGAGCATCTATATATATAGTTTTAGGACCATCACCGTTCATCTTTAAAGCTAAGCCCTTTATGTTTAGGATTAGCTCTGCAACATCCTCTTTTACTCCACGAACTGTTGAAAACTCGTGAAGTACTCCATCTATTTTAATATGATTAGCAGCAACTCCAGGCAATGATGAGAGAAGAATTCTTCTCAATGCATTACCAAGAGTTGTTCCATAACCTCTTTCTAATGGTTCTACCACAAATTTCCCATAGGTACCATCTTCACTAACTTCAACACATTCTATTTTAGGCTTTTCTATCTCTAACATGAATATAACCCTCCTTCTATTTATCTATTAATTTATTTTGAGGGCAACTGATCCTATATCAATTATTTGCTATATAACTCAACGATTAGTGTTTCGTTAACAGGAATATCTATATCTTCTCTTGCAGGTTCTCTAAGAATCTTTGCTTCAAAAGCCTCTGTACTTCCCTCTAACCAAGCTGGTAGTGTTTTTGGATTTTCTGCAAAAACTTTAAACTTTTCTGATGCTCTGCTTTTTTCGCTAACAGATATAACATCTCCAGTTGATACTTTATATGAAGCAATATCTACCTTTTTACCATTTACTAAGAAATGTCCATGGTTTACTAATTGTCTTGATTCGCTTCTAGAACCACCGTATCCTAATCTGAATACTACGTTATCAAGTCTTAATTCAAGAAGTCTTAATAGGTTTTCACCTGTTATTCCTCTCACTCTTTCAGCTCTTTCATAGTATTTTCTGAATTGGCCTTCTAGTACTCCGTAAATTCTCTTAGCTTTTTGTTTTTCTCTTAATTGTAGGCCATAGTTAGATATCTTCTTTCTAGCCTGACCGTGTTGTCCTGGCGCATAGCCTCTTCTTGAAAATGAACATTTATCAGTATAACATCTATCCCCTTTAAGGAATAGTTTTAAACCTTCTCTTCTGCATAATCTGCATGCTGGTCCAGTATATCTTGCCATTAAAATTACACCTCCTATTACTAAACTCTTCTTCTTTTTGGTGGTCTACATCCATTGTGTGGTATTGGAGTAACATCTTTAATTAATGTAACTTCTAACCCAGCAGCTTGTAGTGATCTTATAGCCGCTTCTCTTCCTGATCCTGGTCCTTTAACATAAACTTCAACACTCTTTAAACCATGCTCCATAGCAGTTCTTGCTGCAGTTTCTGCTGCCATTTGTGCTGCAAATGGAGTGCTTTTTCTTGATCCTCTAAAGCCTAATCCACCTGCACTAGCCCATGATAAAGCATTTCCAGTAGCATCAGTTAGTGTTACTATTGAATTGTTAAAAGTTGATTTTATATGTGCACAACCGTGTTCAACGTTTTTTCTTTCTTTTTTTCTTCTTGTCTTTTTACCCTTTGCTCCAGCTGCCATCTTTTTCCCTCCTTATACTATAAGTTATTTCTTTTTCTTAGCTCCTACAGCCTTCTTAGGACCTTTTCTTGTTCTTGCATTTGTCTTAGTTTTTTGTCCTCTTACAGGAAGACTTCTTCTATGTCTTATTCCTCTGTAACAACCAATTTCTATTAATCTCTTTATGTTAAGAGCTATTTCTCTTCTTAGGTCACCTTCAACCTTAACGTTTTTATTTATATAATCTCTAAGTGCGTTAACTTCTTCTTCGCTTAGGTCTCTAACTCTAGCATCTGGATTTACTCCAGTAGCACTAAGAATTTCTTTAGCAGTTGGTAGTCCTATGCCGTATATATAAGTTAGACCTATTTCTACTCTTTTCTCTTTTGGTATATCTATACCTGCTATTCTTGCCATTAAAATTTACACCTCCTGAATATCTAATTGGTAAGAACTAAAGTAAAACATATTATAGTAAATATATCTTAATATAAAGTTTTAGGTCAATAGAAAATAATGTATTCTATTACAGCCGCGTCCCAAAACATTATTAACTTAAAAACCAATAAATTTTAAACTTCAATCTTCTATATTAACCTTGTTTTTGTTTATGTTTAGGATTTTCACAGATAACCATTACTCTTCCTTTTCTTCTTATAACTTTACATTTTTCGCATATAGGCTTAACTGATGGTCTTACTTTCATAGCAAACCCTCCTTAATTACTTTGCTCTCCAAGTGATTCTTCCACGCGTAAGATCGTATGGAGAAAGTTCTACTGTAACTTTATCACCTGGTAAAATTCTTATAAAGTTCATTCTTAACTTTCCTGATATATGTGCTAGTATCTTGTGTCCGCTTTCTAACTCTACTTCAAACATTGCATTAGGTAATGCTTCTACAACAGTACCCTGCATTTCAATAACATCATCTTTTGACATAAGGCAATCAAACCTCCTTACTATTGTCGTAAGACTGCAAGAACTTACTTATCATTACATTATTAATTTTTTCTCCAGATAGTAGCATATCTCTTACATCTTCAGCCACTGTCATGGTAAAGGTTAAATGCTTAACCTTTTTCTTCTTAGGTTTTTCTATAGTTCTAAGGTTTCCATCACAAACATTAACGTATTTATCATTTAATACGGATAATATCATTAGGACTCTACCCTTATCTCTTCCTGCTTTAGAATAAACTACTCTTCCTATGCAGTCATTATTGTGCAACAATATATTCACCTCTATTAAACTAAGGTTAGTATTTCAGGCCCATTGTCTAAAATAGCAACAGTATTTTCATAGTGAGCTGATAAACTTTCATCTTCAGTTACAACAGTCCATTTGTTAGGTTCTACTCTCACTTGATAATCACCAATATTAACCATTGGTTCAATGGCTAATACTATTCCTTTAGATAGTTTAGGCCCTCTACCTGGTCTTCCGAAGTTAGGTACTTCTGGATCTTCATGCATATCTTTGCCAATACCATGACCTACATAATCCCTTACAACAGAATAACCAAAACCTTCAACATAATTTTGAATAGCTGCGGATATATCAGTTAGTCTATTACCTACACTAGCCTTTTCAACACCCTTAAAAAAGCTTTCTTTTGTTACCTGAATAAGTTTTAAGGCTTCTTCTGAAACCTTACCTACAGTAAAAGTTCTTGCTGCGTCACCTTGATATCCATCCAATACAGCCCCACAATCAATGCTAATTATATCGCCTTCTTGTAAAACTGTTTGCTTAGATGGAATTCCGTGAACTACTTCCTTGTTAACTGAAGCACATATTGAGGCTGGAAAACCATGATATCCTTTAAAAGATGGCTTTGCACCATGTTTTAAAATATATTCTTCTGCAATTATATCCAATTCCTTAGTAGTTATTCCAGGTCTAATTGCCTCTTCAATCTTTAACAGGGTATTTCCAACAACTTTACCTGCACGTCTCATATACTCAATTTCCATATCAGTCTTAATTATAATCATTTAACAACTGCTCCTAGAATATTACTAATATTTTCAAAGACATCACTTATCTCACCAGTTCCTTGAACTTTGGAGAGTGCACCCTTTTCTGCATAGTAATTTATAAGAGGTTGTGTCTGTCTATCATATACATCTAGTCTTTCTTTCACAGTTTCCTCTGTATCATCTTTTCTCTGAATTAAAGAACCACCACAAATATCACATTTATTTTCAACTTTAGAAGGGTTGAATTTTATATGATAACTTGCACCACATGATATACAAACTCTTCTACCAGTCATTCTATCTAGTATAAATTCCCTAGGAACATCTATAAGTAGAGCAGTATCAATTTTAAGTCCAGTATCATTTAAAAATGAGTCTAGAGCTTCGGCCTGTTTCGCTGTTCTTGGAAATCCATCTAGTAGAAAACCACTTTTGCAATCATCCATACTTAGTCTATCTTTAACTATTCCTATAGTAACCTCGTCTGGTACTAATTGCCCGTTATCCATATATTTTTTAGCCTCAATTCCTAATGGAGTCTTTTCTGAAATATTCTTTCTAAAAATATCTCCAGTAGATATATGAGGTATATCATATTTTTCACTAATTAATTTAGCCTGTGTTCCTTTTCCAGCTCCTGGTGGACCTAGTAAGATTACTTCCAACTACATCATCTCCAAATACTTTTTTACCTCAAGAATCCTTGGTAATGACGCATTACTAATTGAGATTCGATTTGCCTTAACGTATCAAGCGCAACCCCTACCATAATTAGTAAACTCGTACCTCCAAAATAGATTCCCTTAAAATTCGTATATGTCTCAGCTATTATAGGTGTTATTGCAATTATTCCTGCAAAAGCTCCTCCAATTATAGCAATTCTACTAAGAACATTTTCTATATATACAGCAGTTGATTCTCCTGGCCTTATGCCAGGCACAAATCCAGAGGATTTATTCATATTCTCTGCCATTTCCTCCGGTTTAAAGGTAACTTGTGTATAAAACCAAGTGAAAAATATCGTTAATACGAAGTAAGTTAAAGCATATTGCCAGCTACCTTCTTTAAATAAACTAAACTTACTCATACTTATAAATTTGTAGAATGCTGAATTAGGCCAAAACTGACCTATTGTCATTGGAAATTGCATTACTGAAACTGCAAAAATAATCCCAATAACTGCAGATCCATTTACACTAATAGGAATATGCGTTGACTGGCCTTTATATACTTTGCCTCCAACAGTTTTTCCTGCATATTGAATAGGTATTCTTCTTTCAGCTAAACTCATAATTATAACTGCAATGAACAGTGCAACAGCAGCTATAGTAAATACAATTAATTCTATAAAGTTAACTGTTTCTGCTTGTTGAAGTGACATAATTTTATATAAAGTAGTAGGAAATGTAGAAATTATATTTACAAATATTAGTAAAGATATTCCGTTTCCAACTCCTCTTTCAGTAATTTTATCACCTACCCAAATTAGGAAGATTGATGCCGTTGTTAAAGTTAACATTATAACAAATACATCAAGCTTATTTGAAGAACCCTGCAATGCACCAGCTCTAGTTATAATAGCATAAGTACTAAATGACTGTATTAACCCTAAAGGTATGGCAGCATATCTCGTATACTGCTGTATCTTCTTCCTTCCATCCTCACCCTCTTTAGAAAGTTGTTCTAAACGAGGAACTGCAATTGTAAGTAATTGCATTATAATTGAAGCGTTGATGAATGGTATTACACCCATAGCAAAAATACTAAATCTGCTAAATGCACCACCGGAAATCAAATCATAAAAACCAAATAACGAACCACTTTGCGTTAAATTCGTAAGCTTCGTGGTATCAATTCCAGGAACAGGAATATGATTTCCCATCCTGAAAATTGCTATCATAAATAATGTAAATAATAATCTTTTTCTTAATTCAAGAACTTTCCAGGCATTACGTAAGGTTGATAGCACCTATATCACCTCTACTTTTCCTCCAGCTGCTTCTATCTTTTCAGCTGCAGATTTAGTAAACTTAGCTGCTTTTACTGTTAGTTGCTTTTGTAATTCGCCGTTTCCAAGAACTTTAACTCCGTCCTTAGCTTTCTTAACGATACCCTTTTCTAATAGTAATTCAGGTGTAACTTCTGCGCCATCCTCAAATATATTTAATCTTTCAACATTTATTTCAGCATATTGTTTTGCAAATATGTTAGTGAATCCTCTTTTTGGGAGTCTTCTGTATAGTGGGTTCTGACCTCCTTCAAAGCCTAGTCTTACTCCACCACCTGTTCTTGCTTTTTGTCCTTTTTCACCTTTACCAGCATTTCTACCTAGCCCTGAACCTGTACCTCTACCTACTCTTTTAGGAGATTTTCTTGCTCCTTCAGCTGGCTTTAACTCATGAAGTTTCATCTTTATTTACACCTCCTCTGTATTAAGCTTCTTCTACATCTAAAAGAAAGCTAACCTTATTTATCATACCTTTAATTTGAGGAGTATCCTCATGTTCAACAGTTTTTCCGATTTTCTTTAATCCAAGAGCTTTAACAGTAGCGATTTGAGCTTCTTTTCTTCCTATTAAACTCTTTTTTAAAGTTATTTTAAGTTTAGCCAAGGTCGTTCCCTCCTAACCTAAAATCTCTTCAACAGTCTTGCCTCTAAGAGCTGCAATATGTTCTGCAGTTCTTAAACTTGCTAAACCGTTTAGTGTAGCGTTAACCATGTTTCTTGGATTATTAGAACCTAATGATTTTGCTCTAACATCCTTTAGACCTGCAAGTTCAAGTACTGCTCTAGCAGGACCACCCGCTATAACTCCTGTACCTTCTGTTGCTGTCATAATAAGTACTCTACCAGTACCAAATTCTCCTACTATATCATGAGGTACTGTAGTACCTACTACTGGAACTTCAATTAAATTCTTTTTTGCATCTTCAATTGCTTTTCTGATTGCTTCAGGTATTTCTATAGATTTACCAGTTCCTACACCCACGTGTCCGTTTTCGTCTCCAACTACTACAAGTGCGCTAAATCTAAAGTTTCTACCACCTTTAACAACCTTAGCAACTCTATTTATGAATACTACTTTTTCCTTAAGATTCAACGTGCTAGGATCGATTCTCATTTATTTCCCTCCTTCTCTAGAATTGTAGACCAGCCTCTCTTGCGCCTTCTGCAAGATTCTGTATTCTTCCGTGGTATACATATCCACCTCTATCAAAAACTACTTCTGTAATTCCTTTTTCAATAGCTTTTTTAGCTACTAATTCCCCAACAACCTTTGCAGCTTCTTTGTTGCTTCCAACACCGTTAAAGTCTTTATCTAACGTTGAAGCAGCAACTAAAGTTACTCCATTAATATCATCTATTATTTGAGCATATATGTTCTTTTCACTTCTAAATACTGCAAGTCTTGGTCTTTCAGGTGTTCCAAAAACTTTCTTACGAACTCTAAGGTGACGTCTTACTCTAGCTTTGTTTTTGTCCTCCTTATTAAACATAGGGTTCACTCCTTTCTATTATTTCTTACCAGTTTTACCTTCCTTACGTCTTATAACTTCGTTATCGTATTTAATTCCTTTTCCCTTATATGGTTCAGGCTTTCTCCAACTTCTTACATCTGCTGCTACTGCACCAACTAATTCTTTGTCGATACCTCTAACAACAACTTTTGTTGCAGCTGGAGTTTCGAAAGCTATACCTTCAACTGGTTCTATTTCAACTGGATGTGAGTATCCAAGATTCATTACTAATTTCTTACCTTGTAACTGAGCTCTATAACCAACACCAATTAAATCAAGTGTTTTTGCATATCCTTCAGTTACACCTATAACCATATTATTTATTAAAGCTCTAGTTAATCCGTGTAGAGCCCTTATTTGTTTTTGTTCACTATCCCTAGTAACTACTACTGCATTATTTTCAACAGTTATATTTATATCTTTACTCATAGTCTTAACAAGTTGACCTTTTGGTCCTTTTGCAGTAACAACGTTGTCTGGTGTTACTGTTACAGTAGTACCACTTGGTATAGTTATTGGAAGTCTTCCAACTCTTGACATGATTACACCTCCTGTATTCGTGCATTTACTACTATTACCATATGTAGCAAAGTACTTCTCCGCCTACTCCAAGTTTTCTTGCTTCTCTATCTGTTACTATCCCTTTTGAAGTTGATACAACAGCAATTCCAAGTCCGTTCAATACTTTAGGAATTTCTTCTTTTCTACAATATACTCTTAATCCTGGCTTAGAAATTCTCTTAAGACCAGTTATAACTTTTTCTTTGTTTTGACCATATTTCATTGCAAGTCTTAACATTTTGACGGAACCATCAGTGTATTCCTCTACGTCTTTTATATATCCTTCTTGAAGCATTATATCTAATATAGCCTTCTTTATAGTCGAAGAAGGTACTTCTACTATTTCATGTTTAACAATATTTGCGTTTCTGATACGTGTAAGTAAGTCTGCTATCGGATCAGTCATTACCATTTATTGTGCCTCCTTTCATCAATAACTAAGATTACCAACTTGCTTTTCTACATCCAGGTATTTCACCTTTGTATGCAAGTTCTCTAAAACAAATACGGCATATACCGAATTTCTTTAATACAGAGTGTGGTCTTCCACATATTCTGCATCTTGTATAAGCTCTAGTTGAATACTTAGGTTCTTTCTTCCATTTTTCTATTAAAGCTTTACGTGCCACGTTTTTCCCTCCTTATTTTTGAGCAAATGGCATTCCAAGGAATCTTAATAATTCTCTTGCTTCTTCGTCAGTTTTTGCAGTTGTAACGAAAATTACATCCATACCTCTAACTTTATCAATTTTATCGTATTCTATTTCAGGGAATATTAATTGTTCTTTAAGTCCCAACGAATAGTTTCCTCTTCCATCAAAAGACTTATCTGAAATTCCAGAGAAGTCTCTAACTCTAGGTAATGCAACATTCATTAATTTATCAGCAAATTCATACATTGTGTTTTTTCTTAATGTAACTTTGCAACCTATTGCCATGTTTTCTCTTATTTTAAAATTTGCTATTGATTTTTTTGCTCTAGTTAGAACTGGCTTTTGTCCTGTAATGATACCTAAATCACTTACAGCTGCTTCTAAAGCCTTTGGATTGTCTTTAGCTTCTCCAACACCCATGTTAATAACTATTTTTTCAAGCTTTGGTACTTCCATTATGTTTTTATATGCAAATTTTTCCATCAACGCTGGAATAACTTCTTTTTCATACTTTTCCTGTAATCTTACGCTCATCTTTTGCCCTCCTTTCAAAGATTAGAATGTTTCTCCGCACTTTTTACATACTCTTACTTTAGTTCCGTCTTCTAAAACTTTATTACTTATTCTAGTAACTGATTTACATTTATCACAATATAACATTACTTTTGAACTATATATAGGCGCTTCTTTTTGGATTATTCCGCCCTGCATATTTGCTCTATTTGGTTTTTGATGTTTAGTTACTACGTTAACACCTTGAACAAGTACTTTTCCAGTTTTAGGTGATACAGCTAAAACTTCACCTGTTTTACCTTTATCTTTTCCGGATATAACCATAACTGTATCTTTCTTTCTTACATGTATCTTATTAACTGCCATTATAGCCACCTCCTTATCTTATAGAACTTCAGGTGCTAATGATAATATTTTTGTAAAATCTTTATCTCTTAGCTCTCTTGCAACTGGTCCAAAGATACGCGTTCCTTTTGGCTGTTTATCATCTTTTATTATAACAGCAGCATTTTCATCGAATCTTATGTATGAACCGTCTGCTCTTCTCAAACCTTTAACTGTTCTAACCACAACTGCTTTTACAACGTCACCTTTTTTAACAACACCGCCTGGTGTTGCACTTTTAACGCTAGCAACTATTATATCTCCAATGTTTCCATATTTTCTTTTGGAACCACCTAATACTCTAATACACATAATTTCCTTAGCACCGGAATTATCCGCAACTTTTAATAATGTCTGTTGCTGAATCATTGAAAATACCCTCCTTTCAGCTTTTTGGACTATTTAGCCTTTTCAACTATTTCAACAAGTCTCCATCTTTTATCCTTTGATAATGGTCTTGTTTCCATTATTAAAACTCTATCATTGATTTTAGCTTCACCATTTTCATCGTGAGCTTTAAACTTAGTAGTTCTGTTAACAGTTTTTCCATATAGCGGATGACGAACCTTTGTTTCTACTGCAACTACTATAGTTTTTTCCATCTTATCAGAAACGACTCTGCCTATTCTTGTCTTTCTATTTCCTCTTTCCACAGGACAAACCTCCTTTCAGCCTACTGTTCAAACGCCCTTAGTTCTTCTTCTCTAAGGATGGTTTTAATTTGGGCAATAGATTTTTTAACTTCTCTTATTCTCATTGGGTTTTCCAATTGACCTGTAGCTAATTGAAATCTTAAGTTAAATAATTCTCCTTTAAGATCAGTTAGCTTAGCTTGTAAATCCTGAGGGCTGCTCTCTCTTAAATCTTTTAGTTCTTTAGCCTTCATTGATTTCACCACCCACTTCTTCAAAATCTCTTCTTGTTACGAACTTAGTTTTAATAGGTAACTTATGTGACGCAAGCCTCATAGCTTCTCTTGCAACTGTTTCGTTAACACCTGATAATTCAAATAATACTCTACCTGGTTTAACAACTGCTACCCAATATTCAGGTGAACCTTTACCGGAACCCATACGAGTTTCAGCTGGCTTTTCAGTAACTGGTTTATCCGGGAAAATCTTTATCCAAAGTTTTCCTCCTCTTTTGATGTATCTATTTATAGCTATTCTGGCAGCTTCTATTTGGTTGCTTGTAATCCAACCACATTCAGTAGCCTGTATAGCGTAATCTCCGTATGCGATAAAATTACCTCTTGTAGCTTTACCCTTCATTCTACCACGCTGTACCTTACGATGTTTAACTCTTTTAGGCATTAACATGTCATATTCCTCCTTCCTTATGCGTTAGCTTCTTCCTTATTTTCAATAACTTTCTTTACAGGAAGAACTTCTCCTTTATAT
This sequence comes from Clostridium sp. DJ247, assembly GCF_014231265.1. Taxonomy (NCBI): domain Bacteria; kingdom Bacillati; phylum Bacillota; class Clostridia; order Eubacteriales; family Clostridiaceae; genus Clostridium; species Clostridium sp. DJ247. The sequence goes on from NZ_JABAIW010000007.1 coordinate 100,087, forward strand.
ACCCAAACTTTAACTCCAATTTTACCATATGTTGTATCTGCTTCTGCGAATCCGTAATCTATATCAGCTCTTAGTGTTTGTAGTGGAATTGTTCCTTCATGATATGACTCAGTTCTTGCTATTTCAGCGCCGCCAAGTCTTCCTGAACATGCAGTTTTAACTCCTTTAACACCAGTTTTCATTGCTCTTTGTATTGTTTGTTTCATTGCTCTTCTGAAAGATATTCTTTTTTCAAGTTGTTGAGCTACATTTTCAGCCATAAGCTGTGCATCACCTTCAGCTGATTTAACTTCAACAATATTTATTAATATATTCTTATCACTAACCATTTTTTGGATTTCAGCTTTCAAAGCATCTATTCCTTGACCGCCTTTTCCTATAATCATACCTGGTTTAGCAGTATATATATTTAATTTAACTCTTTTAGCTGCTCTTTCAATTTGAATCTTTGAAACTCCAGCTGAAGCAGTTTTTGCTTTTACAAATTCTCTAATCTTGTTATCTTCAACTAGATTATCTGCAAAATTTTTGCTATCTGCATACCACTTAGCATCCCATTCTTTAATTACGCCAACTCTTAGGCCATGTGGATGTACTTTCTGTCCCATCAGTTTCCCTCCTTCTTAAGCTCTTTCCTTAACTATTAAAGTTATATGACTAGTTCTTTTCTTTATTCTAAAAGCTCTACCTTGAGCATGTGGTCTAAATCTTTTTAATGTTGGTCCTTGACCAGTATGAGCCTCTGCAACATATAAGCTATTTCTATCTAAGTCTAAGTTATTTTCTGCATTTGCTACAGCTGACTTTAAAACTTTGTTAACTACCTCAGCTGCATCTTTTGGCGTATACTTTAATATAGCAAAAGCCTCATTTACATTTTTTCCTCTTATTAAATCAAGAACGATTCCTATCTTCATTGGAGACATTCTTACATATTTAGCTATAGATTTAGCTTCCATTGTTTTTTACCTCCTTTCGGGTTTATCTACCGCTTGACTTTTCAGTCTTATCTTTGTGTCCTTTAAATGTTCTAGTTAAAACAAATTCTCCTAATTTGTGTCCTACCATATCTTCTGATATGTATACAGGAACGTGCTTTCTTCCATCGTGAACTGCTATAGTGTGACCGATCATTTGTGGAAATATTGTTGAGCTTCTTGACCAAGTTTTTACAACTTTCTTGTCACCATTTTTATTCATTTCGTTTATTTTATTTAAAAGTCCTTCATGAACAAAAGGTCCTTTTTTAATTGATCTACTCAAATTATTGGCCTCCCTTCACATAATCTGACTAATAGTTAGTGAAGAGAATAAAACTATTCTCTTCGCACTATTTATCATTTCTTCTTTTAATAATAAATCTATCTGAGTATTTTTTATGTTTTCTAGTTTTATATCCAAGTGCTGGTTTACCCCAAGGAGTAAGTGGACCTGGGTGTCCTATAGGTGATTTACCTTCACCACCACCGTGTGGATGGTCATTAGGATTCATTACAGAACCTCTAACTGTAGGTCTTACGCCCATATGTCTCTTTCTTCCTGCTTTACCTATGTTAACTATTTCATGTGTTAGGTTTGAAACAGTTCCTATAGTTGCTCTACACTCTATTCTAACATATCTCATTTCTCCACTTGGAAGTCTTAAAGTAGCATAATCTCCTTCTTTAGCCATAAGCTGTGCTGAAGATCCAGCAGCTCTTACAAGCTGTGCTCCTTTTCCTGCTTGTAACTCAACATTGTGAATTACTGTACCGACAGGTATGTTTTTTAACGGAAGACTGTTACCAACCTTTATATCTGAATCTGGTCCTGATACTACAACATCTCCAACTTTTAAACCAACTGGAGCTATTATATATCTCTTTTCACCATCAGCATAAACTACAAGAGCTATGTAAGCTGATCTGTTTGGATCATATTCTATTGTAGCTACTTTAGCTGGTATGCTATCTTTAGTTCTTTTAAAATCTATAATTCTATATTTTTGTTTTGCACCGCCACCAATATGACGAACTGTTATCTTACCTTGCGCATTTCTACCACCACTTCTCTTCTTAGCAACAAGAAGTGATTTCTCAGGCACATTTGTAGTTATTTCTTCAAAAGTGCTTACAGTCATCTCTCTTCTTGAAGGCGTGGTAGGATTAAAGCCTTTAACTGCCATTACAGTATTCCCTCCCTTTTCCAGCTTATCTGGTATCTAACCAATAACTGCTTTTATATTACATTCCTTCGAAGAATTCTATTGTTTTGCTATCTTCAGTTAGCGTAATAATAGCTTTCTTATAATCCGCTCTTTTTCCTACATGTACTCCAACTCTCTTAGTTTTTCCAATGTATCTAGCGGTTTTAACTTCTTCAACCTTTACTCCGAACACATCTTCTACAGCTCTTTTTATCATTGACTTATTAGCATGTATATCAACTATAAAGGTGTATTTTTTGTCGCCCATAGAAGCCATACTTTTTTCAGTTATAACTGGTCTTCTTATGATATCATAATTAGTTAGCTTCATTATGCATACACCTCCTCAATTTTTGATACAGCATCCTTAGTTATTACAAGATTGTCATACTTTAATAAATCATAGACATTTAAGTTGTTAACAGGTAAAACCGCTACCCCTTCAATGTTTCTTGCTGATTTGTATACATTCTCGTTTGATTCTGCTGTAACTATTAATGTCTTCTTTGCATTTAATGCATTTAACATTTTAACTATTTCTTTAGTCTTAGGAGCATCTAATTCAAGATTCTCTAAAACTAATATTTCGTTATCATTAACTTTGCTTGTAAGAGCAGACTTCATAGCTACTCTTCTCATTGATTTTGGAACTGATACTCTATAATCTCTTGGTTTTACTGCAAAAACCACACCACCATGTATCCATTGTGGTGCTCTTATAGAACCCTGTCTTGCTCTACCTGTTCCTTTTTGTCTCCAAGGCTTTATTCCACCTCCAGAAACTTCAGCTCTAGTTTTAGCTGATTGAGTTCCCTGTCTTTTATTTGCAAGTAGTGCAACAACTACTTGATGTAAAGCATATTGGTTTACTTCAACTCCAAATACGTTATCTGATAATTGAAAATCTCCAACCTTTTGACCTTCTTTGTTAAATAATCCTACTGTAGGCATCCTGCATCCTCCTTTCTACCAAAACTTAAGCTTTAACTGTATTTCTTATTACTACAAAGCCTTTGTTAGGTCCTGGTATTCCGCCTTTTATTAATATAATATTTTTTTCAGGCATAACCTTTGCAACTTGTAGGTTTAATACTGTTGTATTTTCGTGTCCCATGTGTCCTGGCATTTTCTTATTTTTGAAAGTTCTTGATGGATCTGATGATCCTCCCATGGAACCAACTGCTCTATGGAATTTTGAACCGTGAGTCATAGGACCTCTGTGTCCGTTCCATCTCTTTATTGTACCTTGGAATCCCTTACCTTTAGAAACTCCTGATACGTCCACTCTCTCTCCAGCAGCAAATACATCTGCTTTTATTTCTTGACCTACTTCATATGAAGCAGTATCTTGAAGTCTGAACTCCTTTAAAAATCTTTTTAAAGAAACTCCAGCCTTAGCAAAATGTCCTTTAACTGGCTTATTAAGAAGCTTTTCTCTTATATCAGCAAATCCTACCTGTATAGCATCATAACCATCTTTTTCTACAGTTTTCTTTTGAACAACTACACATGGACCTGCTTCAATAACTGTAACAGGAATCACTTTTCCGTTTTCATCAAATATTTGAGTCATACCTAGTTTCTTACCTAGTATAGCTTTTTTCATTCTGTACACCTCCTCAACATATTAGCGGATCACATTGCGATCATAATAGTTAGTAATAGTCTATCTATTACAATTAAAGTTTTATTTCAATATCAACACCAGCTGGTAAGTCAAGTCTCATTAAAGAATCGACTGTCTTTGGTGATGGACTTATTATATCTATAAGTCTTTTGTGAGTTCTTATTTCGAACTGCTCTCTTGAATCCTTATATTTATGTGGAGCTCTTAATATTGTAACAACATCTTTTTCTGTTGGTAGTGGTACTGGACCTGCCACCTTAGCTCCTGTTGATTTTGCTGTTTCTACGATCTTTTCAGCTGACTGATCTAATATGTTATGATCAAAAGCTTTTAATCTGATTCTTATTTTTTGTTTTGCCATTAATGTTTCCCTCCTTTTCATGCACGCTCTACTTCTTACGTACAACAGCGGATGTGTTCTGTAAACTGTTCCGGGTGTTGCATATTTTTTTACAAAACGCGGCAAACAGAACCACCGTCGCCCAGTTCAAGACTTAGGCATACTCAGTTAAGAATTACCCGGAAGTCCGGCAACCTCTTACCTCATCACTGTTATCACTTTACAACTTCTTAATTATACAATACTATTTTAAATTTGACAAGTATAAATTTAAATATCTATAAATTTTATTAAAAAAGGAAAGAGCGTCCTCTTTCCTTTCTTTATTAAAGGCCTTTAATTTTTTTAGTAACTACTACTCAACTATTGAAGAAACAACGCCTGAACCTACAGTTCTTCCGCCTTCTCTTATAGCGAATCTTAATCCTTCATCCATTGCTACTGGTGTGATTAATTCAACATTGATGTCTATGTGATCTCCTGGCATTACCATTTCCACTCCTTCTGGTAGTGCTAATGATCCTGTAACGTCTGTTGTTCTGAAGTAAAATTGTGGTCTGTATCCGTTAAAGAA